>DPCJ01000137.1:0-10786 GCA_003516705.1 Prolixibacteraceae bacterium
TTTTCAGCTCGGTTTCTTTTGCATTGAGCGAAAGAATCTGTGTAGCCGGTTTATATGAAATGTAACTTGTAATCACTTTGTATTCGCCTGGCTTAACCCCATTGAATGTAAAATTTCCATCAAAGTCGGTGTAAGTTTTCAGATTAGTTCCTTCAATTTTTACTTCAACTCCTGCGAGTGATTCTCCCGAAGTTGCGTCGGCAATTGAGCCTGCAAGCACTACCGTAGCTGCATTTTCAACCGGAGCCGGATTTTTTGTTTCGTTTTCCTTGGCAGAAACTGCGATTACCATCATCAGTGCCAACATGCTAAAAATTATCTTTTTCATTGCTTTAAATTTTCTTCCATTATGCAACGTAAAAGTATAGCGACACTGTTAAACCTGAATTAAAGAAGTATTACAGTTTTATTAAATTTATTGCCCGTCAACATATTTGCGTTCACTGATGAGCTTTCCGGTTTCATCGTATTTTTTCCAGGTACCGCTTTTTTCGCCATTGTTGTATTCCAATTCGTATAGTAAAACACCGCTGTCGTTCCATATTTTCCATGGGCCATGTTTTTGCCCGTCTTTGTACCCAGCTACCGAAACTTTCTTATTCCCGGAATTGTACATTTCCCAGGTTCCGTCCATCAGGTTGTTTTTGTAGGCGCGGATTTCGTTTAACTGACCATTTTCGAAATAGATTTTTACAATGCCCTCTTTTTTACCATTTACAATGTTCATCTCCATTTTCAACTGGCCATTCTCAAAATTTGTTTTATAAGAGCCTGTATATAGCGAATTGTTGAGATAATATAGTCCGTCGGTTTCTTTAATATCTTGTGCATCGACCAGCGAAACCGCCAATAAAATAAGGCCAATTGCGAATACAAATTTTTTCATTTTTTCATTTTTTGTGCTTACCAAAGTAAACGTATTTTTTGAATTTTAGGTTTTAAAAACAAGGCTCCGGGCAAAGATGCCCGGAACCTTCAAGCTGGTAAAAATCACCAACCTGTCATCACATATTTTTAATTTATTCTGTACGATAACGAGACAGTATAAGTACGCCCCAGTTCGTACTGCTGGTATAAATAATCGTTGTTGTTGTACTTAACCGCTTTTTTAAATGTAGAATCAAGAATGTTGTTTACTTTAAATCCGAGGGTAAAATTGCGTAATACGGTTTTTGTAATATTAAAATTCATCATCCCCTCTGTCGATTCATAAATATCGGGTGTGTCAATATTGGTTTCGGTCATGCGGTCGCCAAATTTGTTGAAATCGAGCGTTGAGTTTAACCCTTTTTCAGCATTCGAGTAACTCAAATTTACATTAACCAGATACGGCGATTGCCCGGGAAATGGTCTGGTTTTTTTAACTTCCCAACCATTTTTGGCAGCTGTTTCCTGTTCAAATTTGTTTACATCAACTTTCGAATCGATGAGTGAAAGATTGATGCCAAAACTGAAATTGCGCAACCCGTCGGCAATAAAATCGAGGTTTTTACGCGCTTCTAATTCAATGCCTGCAAGCTTCCCTGTTTCGGTATTCTGATACTGGATTTGCGGATTTGGAACTTCGATAAGATATTGTAACACAATCGGGTTACTAAATTGTTTGTAATATCCGCTAACCGCAAACAACTCTCCGGGTCTTGTAAACCATTCCCAACGAAGGTCGTAGTTGTTGATTTCGGTTCGTTTAAGGTTTGGATTACCATTGTAAATTACACCCCCGATAAAGTCGAATGAAGCAAAAGGCGCAAGTTCCCTGAGGTTGGGACGGGCAATGGTTTTGCTGGCCGATACCCTGATGTTCATTGTTTCGGAAAGTGCATACACAAGGTTTACCGAGGGCAACAGGTCTTTTTCATCAATTTCGCCTTCGTAATTGGCCAATTTATCTTCCTGAATGTAAGAAAGCGCCACCACTTTTTCCTGAGGTTGCAGTTTCACTGCCATATAGGTGGTTTCGTAACGGGCTCCTAAAATTGCCTTGAATTTTGGAGTAAAGTTGTAGGTCACCATTGCATACACGGCATTAATATCGGTGGTTCCGAGGTAATTGTTCTGATGTTTGGTTTGGTTGTATAAATAGTTGCCAATGATATTTCTGCCCCGGGAATCAACTTCTATTATCCCCGTATTTTCAGGTCCGAAATAATCATCGGCATTTCCGGCATAAGGAGTTCCCTTGTCGCGTTCGTACTGATAAATGGTTTCGAAAAAGTTTCGCTCTTTGGTTGAATAGAGTCCGCCAAGCTTGATTTTGTTTGAACTGTTCTTCGATTGAAGAAAAGGAATTGTGATATCAACTTTTCCCTGAATCTGTACATCTTTTAAATCGCGCCAGAAATGAAAAGGCATATCGTATTCGGCCCTCGACATATAATAACCTGTGGTATCATTGTTTTCATCGAGCCGGTATGAGTTGGCGAAAAGCCGCATATCGGGTTCATATTGTTTTGAAACAATTTTACTTCCGCTGTAATCAATACGGGTATTGTTCAGACCTGCGAAATTGTGGTGTCCGCTTATTTTCCCCATCTGCATTTCGCGTTCGGTGAAACTTAGTGAGCGGGTTTGGAAACGGGTATCGCCCGAGAGCGCAGCCGGAAAAACTCCGTCCTGAAAACGGGCTGATTTTTCGGCATCGTGGTTGTATGAATAATTTATTTCAACTGAACCATTGTTGCTGTATTTAAAAGCCAATGTGGAAAGTCCGCTGATTTGGGGATTCTCGGTTGATTTGGTGTCGTTTAGTATATAGTTTTCGCCCAAAGCTTCGGCGCCTGCCTGCACAAGTTCCCAGTTGGCAGAAACACCATCCCGGTAGTAAGAAAAATTGCGGCGGTAATTAACACCCATCACAAAACCCAGTTGTTTTTTGCCAAATACCTGCCACTGGTTACCAATTGAAAAAGCCACTTTCTGGTCGAGAGGAGCAGTCATTTCGGAGGGGGACATTTGTGAATTTACCGAATGGGCTGCATCGTTCAGCAATGCGGCTTCGTTTGGATATTTATCTCCCTGACGTGCTTTGATGTAAAGGTTTGTTGTTAATTCACCGCCTCTGTCAACCAGAATGTCCGGAATGTTACGATAGCCTTTGTCATAGCCAAGCCAGTCGGTATTCGAACCCTGGTAGGTTAAAAAGTCATTGTTAAATGTTGATTGGTCGTTGTATGCAGTTGAGACTTCAAAATTAAGTGTTAATTTTTCGGGGAAAGACTTGGTTTTAATGTTCACATTTCCACCGGTAAATGAACCGGGTAAATCGGGGGTGAAAGTTTTTGAGGTAATGATATTTTCAAGCAGGTTTGCGGGAATCAGGTCGAGGTCAGCCGAATTTTTATACGGGTCGGTTCCGGGAAGTTGCTGGCCGTCCATTTGTACACTTGAATAGCGGTCGCCAAGTCCGCGTACAAATATGTCTTTACCGTTCATTACCGAAACGCCGGTAACTTTTATCATCGATTCGGCAGCGTTTGAACTGCCAAATCTTTTCATTTCAATCGAAGAAATCCCATCCTGTATTCCTTCAGCTTTTTTTTGCATGCTCAAAATGGCATTTTCGCTGTTGGTTAATTGTTTGGCTGTAATGGTAACTTCTGCGATTTCTTCGGTGGCTGGTGCCATCTGAATGTTTACAACTGTTACATCACCGGGTTTTACTTCAATCGCTGAAATGGTTTGAGGTGCATACGAGATGTAACTAAAAACAAGAGTGACCATTCCTGAGGGCAGGTTTGGCAGGGTAAAATTACCATCGAAATCGGTAATGGTACCCGTTGTGGTTCCTTCAATAACAATGTTTACACCAATAAGGGTTTCCCCCGATTTTGCATCTGTAATGGTGCCGCGAACAGTTCCTTTATCTTGCGAAAATATGTTTTGTGATGACAGAAAGATGAAGAAAAGGATACTGAGAATTTTTACCAACTGTGTTTTCATTAATAAATTATTTGTTACTACTTAAAAAAAATACCCCCGAAGTGAAAACTCCGGGGGAAATTTTTGTTTTATCTGTGAATTATCTTACAATCATTTTGTTAACTGCTTTATTCGCTCCGGCGGTAAGCTGGTAGAGATAAATACCTCTTTGCAAACCTGAAACATTCACCTTGTAAGTTCCTTTTGGCTGAGTTTCGCTAATCACCGATTTTACAATTTTACCGGTAACATCATAGACCATCAGGTTTACGTTGGCCATTTCAGGAAGGGTGTATTCTATGGTTGTGTTTCCGTCGCAAGGGTTCGGATAGTTTTGTTTTAATTCAAAACTATTATTTCCGATTTCGTTAACAGAAACATACAACTCGCCAAAATAGCCCATGTTATCTAATGCAGTCCACATTTTGGCCCAGTTTTCAGCGCCAAATGCTCCTCTGAATTCGGTTTCAACCAAACCGCTGGTTACAAATGCGCCGGTGATTGGTGCTATGTTACTCCATGCCGGACTCTGTGGTTGCGGACGAGGATCAAGTTGACCGTTAGCTTCGCGCGAAATACCCGAAATCATTGGGCTTGCCACAGTATTTGCGTTGGCAGTTAAATGTGTTGCGAGGAAAGCTCCTGTTGCATCTTCTGCATCGCTGGTTACCTGAATCATTTTACCGGCAACAAGTTCGTCGCCTGCGCCAAAACCAAACCAGATGTTATTTTTGAAAACGAGGTCCCCGTTTTCCATGTGTTTGCGTGAGTCGGTTCCCTTTTCGGCAGCGCGGTCTTCCACTTCAATAGCGCTGAAAGCAAATTCAGTAAAGATTGAATTGGCATACATCCCGCCGGCACCATCACGCAACATTAAAGCAACGTCGCCAACATTTGAGTTTGTACCCGGCCCGATATAAGTGGCATTGTAAATAGTAGGTTTAGCAAAGCGTGGGTTGTCGTCAGGATGTGCGCCATCGTGTTCACCACCCGAGCCTGCATCATCGGTTCCCTGGATTGCAAACCAGAACTGGCCGCCGCCTCTCCAACCATCGTCGTAGTCGAAAGCATCGTCGCCACAGAAAGCAGCGATGAGGTATTTTGTCATAACAGTACCACCCCAGAATTCAAAACCATCGTCTGAGTTGGCAAACACTTCCACGTTTTCAATCACAGTCTGGCTGCCAACACCGGCTACCGACAAACCGTTGATTTCGTTACCGGGTGAGAGTTCTGCGCCACCGTGACGGATAGAAACAAATTTGAAAACTCCTGTATTGTGTGTATCGTCGGTTCCACCAAATTTGGCACGTTCTTCACCGGCTGGAATACCTTCAATAGCTGATTCTTCGGCTGTAAAACCGATAACGCCTTTACCAAGCAGGATAACACCACCCCAAAGACCACGGTCTTCGTGGGTTAAATCAGCGGGGTCAGTCAGGTCGTCATCTTCGGCAGTAAAAATAATGGGCAGTTCGGCAGTACCTTCGGCCATTATTTTGGCATCGCGGGTAATAATTAATGCCGAAGCATTGTCACCGGTTGAAGGTGTAGCTTTAGCTTTGATAACAGTACCTGCATCAATGGTCAGTGTTCCCGATTCGAGGAAAACAAACCCATCAAGCAAATAAGTGTTGTCGGCTGTCCAGTGTGCATCGCCGGTTAAATCGGCGTCGGTTACTGTTACTATGGTTTGCGCGTTCAGTGCAAAAGCCATAATAATAAAAGAAATCATAAAAGTAAATTTTCTCATAGTGTATTTATTTTCTGTGATTTGAAATAAAATTACGATGCGAAAAAAGAGGATTAGTATTACAGGGGGGTTAACAATAGTTTAAGGACATGTTACATTCCTTTAACCGAAATGCAACAATCGCTGAAAGGGTTGTTAATGCTGAATTACAGCAGAAACTGTTTAGCGTTTCGACTGGCATTTTAACAAAATGATAATGCTGGGTTAACAAACCAATCGTTTGGGCAACCCGTGGGAGTTATCCCATGGCATCAACAATCGTTTGGTCGACTCGTGGGAGTTATCCCATTGCCTTACCAATCGTTCGTTTGGGGTTTGGGAAAACTCCCAAGGCTTCACTTTTTGTCCGGGCGAGCCATGGGATAACTCCCAAAGCATGTTGAATGATTTCTCCAGCCCAAAGGGTTGGTATGTTTATAGAATCGAACGAAAAGCGAGGGGTACGACCCCAACCGAATCGCACAATTGGCGGCGCGGTTAATTCTGCGGATGGATGATATGGATTTTGGCGCGGATTGTAGCGACGCGATGCATCGCGTCGCTACATCGTATTGAAGGAAGGAAATAAGGTTTTAATAAATTGGTGAGAAATATTGTACAAAATGAGGGGCAAAAGAGGTTAATAATCTCTACTTTTATAAAACATAAGCTTCACAGAAAAGTACAATGCTCTTGTTAAACAAATACCTGGCAAACGATGAAAAAGTATAAATGCACATTTCTTATTCTGGCTTTCGTTTATCTGCATTTCAATTTGTTTGCCGATATCAGGCCTGTTCCGATTCAGGCAAAATCGATAAATGCCGGAGGTAAAACCTCGGTACGAATGGGATCGGAGAAAGTAATTGTTGACCTTTACAACGACAGTTCTGTTGTTAAATGCGAGTTTCGGATGAAAAATCTTGGAGACAGCGAAAAGTTGCAGATTGCTTTTCCTGAGATGAATTTTTATCACCTTCGTTTGATTCGCGAATCGGAAAAGCTGGATAGATTTAAAGTAAAAGAAAATGGTAAGGAAGTAAGGTTCTACCTTGCCGACTCATTAAAAAACAATGAAGAATTCAGAAAGAAATTTGATTCATATCAGGTTATTGAAGATTGGTATTTGTGGGATGGCGAATTTCAGAAAGGTGAATCTAAAACAATTGAGGTGCAATATTCATTACCGTTTGGTGCACGCTACAAAAGCAACAAAAGATTTTTTACCTACTTGTTGAGTACTGGTGCAGATTGGAACGGCTCTATCGGGTATGCCGAAATAGTGGTCAATCTGAAAGACATCGCTATTGATTCAATCGTTTCGCAAAAACCTTCCGGTTGTGTTGTTTCTGATAACCAGTTGGTTTGGACTTTCACGGATTTTGAACCAACTGCTGAGAATGATGTGATTGTGAATTACAATTCAAACAAGAACCTCTACAAGGGAAAAGTGAGTGCTCCCCCGTTAATAATGATAAATGGGGAAATAAAAGAGGATTTTGAGTTGGATGATTTACCCCCGACTGCAATCGCAAGTTTTGAGTTTGATAAAAATTCTGTATCGAAGGAATCTGAAAACGGAGTGTTTAAAATTTACACTAAAAATTATTTGGTTGCCCAATTGGATAGAATCATTAAATCAAAATCCAAAGAAAAAATTGGGTCACCCGGATACGATGAATTAAAAGAGAACTATTGTTTGTTCGTTAATGATAAAGAGGTTGATTTTTCTAAAATAGTTGGTATTGATGAAAAGAATATTTCAAAAGTTCATTTCAAAAATTCATCAGGAAAGAAATCGCAGATTTTGATAGAAATGAAATAAAAAAGTTGATTTAAAAATGCCGGAAAAATGAAAAAACTAATCTTTCTTTTGCTTTCAGCCGTTGCAATTTCCCAGTGCAGTGCACCTGTAACCAACAACGAATTAAAACCCGACGAAACTGCAGTTAAAATTTTTACACCTGCCGAGTTAAACGGACTTATCGAAATGATAAAATTTGTTGACGATAAAGTGACGGCAGTCGAAAAAGGTACAAATATCAACCAAAAATATCGTGCCTGTTTTAACCAGTTAGATTCGTTTGTCGTCGAAGGAAAAATGATTCCCGCACTGGTTGCCGACTCAGTAAAATTAAGATTTCTTGAAACCATCGGAGATGAAGCTTTCGCATCGGTTTGGAAAATCAATGAAACTGTAAAACCAGTCAATAATGTTGATTCAGCCCTGACAGATTTGTCAGTTCTGAAAACGCTTACACTAAATTATAGTGGAAAATATATGGCCTATTTAAATGAAACCGGGAAAACCGACAGCATTTATTCATACCTGTTTCAAAATATTGAAGTGGCTGGAGACATTCCCCCTGTTGTGGTAAGCTGGTATCCGGCACGGGCAAAAGAAATTGACTTTTCGCAATTTAAAGCAAGATTGTGGGCAGCGGTTTATCTGTTAAGATTAAACACATCTTCTGATGCAATTACTGAAGTAAAATAGAAGTGAAAAAATGAAATTGATTGCCGGATTTAAACAGCCCGGCAGATGCAAGAATAAATTCCAAAAATCAACCAATTATGAAAAACTGTCCCAATTGTAACGCCGAAATCGAAGATAATTTTGAACTGTGCTGGAATTGTAATTACAGCCTCACGGAGCAAAAAGTAATCGACATCGACGACCTGACTGTTAAAAAAAAGAAAGCCGATTGTTTAAGGTGCGGAGTGCAACTGGTTTTTGCCGGAGAATACAAGTTTCACGAAGGGCCAAAACTCGGAATTATGGGTAATATCTTCGAGGCGTTTGTGAACCGCGAGACCTTTGATTTGTATATCTGCCCCAAATGCGGGAAAGTTGAATTTTTTGCCCCGCTGAACAACGGTGAGTATAAAATTAAATAACAGCCTGTTATCATTTCGCCAGTGTGAACAGAAACTCGATTCCTCCTTCCTCGCGGTTGCGGGCTGTTATTTTTCCTTTATGTAGCTGAATTGCATTTTTGACAATCGAAAGGCCAAGTCCGGTGCCTCCGGTTTCGCGTGTACGACCTGAATCTATGCGGTAAAACCGCTCAAAAATACGTGGCAGATGTTCTTCAGGAATTCCAACTCCCGAGTCTGAATAACTGAAATAGTAGTATTTTTTGTCTTCCAGATAGTTTTTAATCTCAATTTTGATGTTCTCCCCGGCATAGTTTATCGAGTTTTCTATCATATTCTGGAACACAGAAGAAAGTAATGAGTCGTTGCCATTTATTACAACATTATCGTCGATATTCAGACTGCATTTAATGTTTTGGGCAATCAGCCGGTTCTCCAGATTTTCGATAACGTCGGCAACAATGCGTTTTACATTCACGGGTTTTATCTCGAAAAGCTCGCCGGCATCTTCAATGTTGTTGATGAGTGAAATGTCGTTGAGCAGCAACTGTAATCTCTCGGTTTGTGCAAATGCCCGTTCAATAAAATATTTCTTTTTTTCCTCTGAAACGGCAGGGTTGTTCATCAGCGTTTCGATGTATCCGCGAATGGATGCCAGCGGAGTTTTTAGTTCGTGGGCAATGTTCGATGTCAATTGCTGTTTCAAAAGTCTCCTTTTTTCAGGCTGTGTAATATCGGAAATCAGTATTTCAAAACTTTTGTCGGCAAAAACAATACAGTGAATTTTGTAGTACTGTTCATTTTTGTTGATGGTGTATTCAATTTGCGGGAGTTCGCTGCTGCGAAATTCGGTTTCTTTGTGTAGTTGTTTTTCGAGAAAGCTGTTCAGCTTTTTAAAATCGGGGATATCAAAGATATTCTCCGTAGTAATCGAAGAAGTACCCGATAAAATGCTGACGTATTGAATAAAGTGGCTGTTTGCCAGTATTCTTTGGCGATTCGGATTGTAGAACGAAATGCCTTCATTCAGCACGTTCATGTGGTTGAACAAACGCTCTTTTTCCACCGCCACGTCGTTGTTGGCCACACGCAGTTTATTGTATATTTTTATAATTTGTTTTCCAATTTCACCAAGTTCGTTGTCGGGGAATCCATATTCATTTTCAATAGGTTCATTCCGGGCAGCTTTTATTGCAAAATCTTTCAGATTGGTTATCGTAATTGATAAACGCTTGGTTACAAAGTTAATGACCACGCCGACAATCAGGAAAATAATGATAATAACGATAAAGAACAGGTGTTCGGCCTCAAGAAAATGTTGCAGGTTAATATCGTAAAGTGCTGCAGCACGCACAAAATAATCGCCGTAATTGTGGGCGTAATAATAATATTCCTGGTTTGTGGTTTCGGAGTGCCTGATATTTGCACCTTTCCCTGCGTAAAGCGCCCGCTGAACTTCAGGTCGTTGCAGGTGGTTTTCCATCTGGCTGTAGGCTTTTACAGAACTATCGTATAATACGTTTCCTTCTTTGTCGATAACTGTTATTCGTATATTTTTTTGCGGGATAATCTGTTTCAGAGTATCTGCTTTCGAAAAGCTGCCGCTTTTGTTGAGTTGGTAGAATTGGATGAAATTGTGTGTTACCTCGCTTACGTTTTCAAGCGTATTTTCCAATTGGGCAGTTTTGTACCTTTTTTCGCGATTGAGCTGAAACAAAAGGATTGCCGCCGTAAACAGCACAAAAACTGCAATCAGATATATAAAAATTGTCCGACGGAATGAATGTTGAAGTAGCACTTTTTTATGTTTTAATATGTTATTTTTTTACTTTCTGCTGTTGCGATAGTCGGGACCCGGATTTTGTTACAAACTGAAGCAGTAGCCGTAACCCGATTTTCCTTTGATACAGTCGCCGTATTGGCCAATCTTTTTTCTCAACCTGGCGATATTAACATCCACGTTTCGCTCGGTTACAATGATATCGTCGCTCCAAACGCGGTTTAGAATGTCTTCGCGACCAATATACTGTCCCTGGTGTTTCATAAGCAAAACAAGAATTTCGTATTCTTTTCGGGTAAGATTAACATCAGTGTTTTCAATGCTCACAGTTTTGTTTACGGTGTTCACTTCGAGGCCCTCTGCTTTCAGCATGTTTTGGGGAGCCTGTTCTCCGGTACTTCGTTTCAGGACTGCTTTTACACGCGCAATCACTTCCTTAATCGAAAAAGGTTTAGAAATGTAATCGTCGCCGCCAACGT
>DPCJ01000137.1:10964-13169 GCA_003516705.1 Prolixibacteraceae bacterium
GCAGTTCTTTATTTTCATCTGAAATGTTGCTTTTTTTAATGGCTTTATTCAGCATTTTCTGGTTAATCTCATCAACCACACTGTCGTTTTTTATGGTCCATATTGCAAATTCACGGTCGTCGTTGGTAAACGAAAGCAGTGCCTTGTTCACCATTATTGAGCTTTGCATGTGCATATTGGCAATCACTTCAGTAAGACTGACATAAACTTCGGGAGTTTTGATTTTTTCAATAAACCGGATGATGCTTGTTACAAGATCGCCANNTTAGAATGTCTTCGCGACCAATATATTGTCCCTGGTGTTTCATAAGCAAAACAAGAATTTCGTATTCTTTTCGGGTAAGATTAACATCAGTGTTTTCAATGTTCACAGTTTTGTTTACGGTGTTCACTTCGAGACCCTCTGCTTTCAGCATGTTTTGGGGAGCCTGTTCTCCGGCACTTCGTTTCATGACTGCTTTTACACGCGCAATCACTTCCTTAATCGAAAAAGGTTTCGAAATGTAATCGTCGCCGCCAACGTTAAAACCGGTCAGCAGATCGTTTTCAGAAGTACGGGCCGTAAGAAAAATAATTGGTACCAGCAGTTTCATTTCTTTCCTGATTACCGAAGCCAGCTTGTAGCCCGACATTTCACTCATCATAACATCAAGCAAAATCAAATCAAAACTATCCAGTGGTTTACGCAGCGCGGACTCGGCTGAATGCGCAACTTCGGTTTTAAAACCTTCGCTTGAAAGGTTAAACTCAAGGATTTCACATAAATCCTTTTCATCATCAACGATAAGAATCTTTGGCGTGGTATTCATATCTGTTTATCAATCGGTTTATGTCTGATATCTTTTCCTTCGATAGAATAGATTGCGGCTTCGGCTATGTTTGTGGCATAATCGGCAATCCGTTCAATATTACTGACAACACCATTCATGTTGATAAATGTAATCAGCAGTTCTTTATTTTCNNGATGATGCTTGTTACAAGATCGCCAATGCGTTCGAGATTTATTATAATACGGAATGCGGCAATGATTTTACGCAGGTCGGTTGCCAAAGGCTGATAAAGAACGATATAATCGGTAATTTTGTCGCTCAGTTTTACTTCCAGCTTGTCAATTTTATTTTCGTTGTCGAGAATTTCCTTAACAACATCTTTGGGCAAGGTTGTATTGCCTGATGTTACAATTTTTCCCAACAGATCGAGCTGATGCAACACAAGATTGGCAAACTCACCAAACTCGTTGAAAATGTTCTTCAGCGCTTCATCTTTTCTTGTTGACATAGTCTATTGAATTTTGTGTGAAGTTAATTTTTCTAACCGAATTTGCCTGTCAGGTATTCCTCTGTCCTGCGATCCTTTGGTTTGGTAAACATGTCTTTTGTTTTTCCGTATTCAACCAGTTCACCCATATACATAAAAAGCGAATAGTCGGAAATACGGGCTGCCTGCGACATGTTGTGTGTTACCAAGATAATCGTATAGTTTTCTTTCAGGGTCACCAGCAAGTCCTCGATTTTTGCTGTGGCAATCGGGTCGAGGGCCGAAGTGGGTTCGTCTAACAGGATTACCTCAGGATCGAATGCCAACGCACGTGCAATACAAAGCCGTTGTTGCTGACCGCCCGAGAGGAATGTGCCCTTTTTGTAGAGCGTATCTTTCACCTCGTCCCACAACGTAACATCGCGCAGCGAACGCTCCACTATTTCATCCTTTTCACTTCGTTTCAACCCGATACCATTGAGTTTGTACCCAGCAATCACATTGTCGTAAATGCTCATCGTTGGAAACGGATTCGGACGCTGAAACACCATTCCTGCCATTCGCCGAAGCTGAATGGTTGGCATGTTTGTGATATCTTTTCCGTTGAGGATGAGAGTGCCTGTTGTTTCAATGTTTTCATACAATTCGTGCATGCGGTTGATTGCTCTCAACAGTGTGCTTTTTCCGCATCCCGAAGGACCCATGATGGCTGTCACGCTGTTTCGTTTTATATCAACCGATACGTCTTTTACCGCGTATTTCCCCTTGTCGTAAGAAACCGAGAGATTCCGGATGGATAGGACAGGGTCTTTTATTTGTTTGATGTTGTCGTTCATTTACTTATTTAGTGCGGGCTACAATTTGTTTAGAAATAAGATTAAGAGAAAGAACAATTGCCATGAGCAGCAGCGACGAACTCCAAATCAACCCAACCATGTTGGGATCGTT
>DPCJ01000161.1 GCA_003516705.1 Prolixibacteraceae bacterium
AAAAATTAACTTCCAGTCTGTTAATATACTGGATTCCGCACAGATCAATACATTTAAAAGAAATCAATCATTAATTTTTATCATGTTTTTATAGGTATTGCGTACCTACTTTTGGCCACTGAAAACAACTTAAAAGTTACTGCAATGATTATAGGAGTACCAAAAGAAATCAAAAATAACGAGAACAGAATCGCATTAACCCCGGCCGGAGCGGCTGAGCTGGTAAAACGCGGACACGAAGTTTATGTACAGGCTGGCGGCGGCCTTGGCAGCGGTTTTAAAGATGATGATTATATTTCGGCCGGTGCAATAATGTTGCCCACCATCGAAGATGTTTATGGCATTGCTGAAATGATTATCAAAGTAAAAGAACCTATTGAATCTGAATATAAACTGATTAAAAAGGGTCAGATTTTATACACCTATTTTCACTTTGCATCATCAAAAACCCTTACCGACGAAATGCTTGGCAACGGGTCAATTTGTCTTGCCTATGAGACCGTCGAACTTGATGACCGCTCTTTACCATTACTGGTGCCAATGAGCGAAGTTGCCGGTCGCATGTCGGTGCAGGAGGGTGCAAAATACCTCGAAAAAACTTATGGCGGCTATGGCGTTCTGCTGGGTGGCGTCCCCGGAGTTCCTCCTGCAAAAGTGCTGATAATCGGTGGTGGTATTGTTGGGACTGAAGCCGCAAAAATGGCTGCCGGCCTGGGTGCCGATGTTACGATTATGGATGTTTCGCTGAAACGTTTACGCTACCTCGACGATATTATGCCAGCCAACGTAAAAACCATGATGAGCAACGAGTATAATATCCGCGACATGGTAAAATCACACGATGTAATTATTGGCGCAGTTTTGATTCCCGGAGCAAAAGCACCACACCTTGTAACTCAGGACATGCTGACAACCATGCGCCCGGGTACAGTTTTGGTTGATGTTGCCGTTGACCAGGGTGGTTGTTTTGAAACCACTTCGGCAACAACACATGCCGAACCTGTTTTTATTGTTGACAATATTATTCATTACTGTGTGGCAAACATGCCGGGAGCAGTCCCGCGCACTTCAACCATCGCATTAACAAACGCAACACTTCCATACGCCATCGAAATCGCTGGAAAAGGTTGGAAGAAAGCCTGTATCGACAGTGTTCCATTGCGTAAAGGATTGAATGTGGTTGACGGCAAAGTGGTTTACAAAGGCGTGGCCGAGGCTTTTAATCTGCCTTACCACGAAGTGGAAACCGTTCTTTAAAATTGAAGATTGAGCGAGGATTTACAAATCCTGATAACCAAACCTTCCGGTAAATTACCGGGAGGTTTTTTGTTTTATATTACCCCTTCATGTATTTTTAACCCGGATAAATACTGATGGAAATGACACTCAAAAAACGTCTGTACGAAATCATTTTCGAAGCCGACACCCCCGCAGGGAAGCTTTTCGATGTGATTCTGCTTGTTGTAATTCTGCTAAGTGTTTTATTGGTAATGCTTGAAAGCGTTTCATCAATCGCAGCAGAATACCTCGATGAATTGCGGGTTCTCGAATGGATTATTACCATTATTTTTACACTGGAATATATTCTTCGTATCCTGATTGTTCAAAAACCACTCAGGTACGCTTTCAGTTTTTTTGGCATTATCGATTTTTTATCTGTCATTCCTACATACCTGAGTTTGTTTGCTTTTGGATACCAGAGTCTTGTTGTCATCCGAATGCTCAGGTTACTGCGGATTTTCAGGGTTCTTAAACTTACACGCTACACACAGGCTGGCAGGTTGCTGATGCGGGCAATGTGGGCCAGCCGTGAGAAAATTTCAGTTTTTATTTTTTTTATATTGATTATAGTTGTCATCATGGGTACTATGATGTACCTTATTGAAGGCGAATCCAATGGGTTTAAAAGTATTCCGCTGAGTGTTTACTGGGCAATTGTTACTTTAACCACGGTTGGTTACGGCGATATCAGCCCGGTAACGCCGCTGGGGCAGTTAATGGCAAGTGTGATTATGATTTTAGGCTATGCAATTATTGCGGTTCCCACAGGAATTATTACTGCCGAAATCATAAAACCAACACCAGTCAAAAATACCCAGGTCTGCCATAAATGCCTGTTCGACAAGCACGATGACGATGCTGTTTTCTGCAAAAAATGTGGCGAAATACTTTAATTTTCACACTGATTTTTGGCGATTCTGGTTCACGTTGGTTTAAAACATATTCAGCTTTGTGAATATTTAAATTCAGGTTGAACCGAAACAACATTTTCAAAAAACTATTTTTGCAGCAAACTGAAAAAGCAATGAAACAGTATTTAAATCTCCTTGAAACCATTTTAAATGAAGGGACAGAAAAATCAGACCGCACAGGAACCGGTACTATCAGCCGTTTCGGGCACCAGATGCGGTTCGATTTAAGCGAAGGTTTTCCGGTTGTGACCACAAAAAAACTACACTTGAAATCAATCATTCACGAGCTGCTTTGGTTTCTGGCAGGCGACACCAATATAAAATACCTCACCGACAACGGTGTGCGAATCTGGAACGAATGGGCCGACCAAGATGGAAACCTCGGCCATATTTACGGTTATCAGTGGCGCAGCTGGCCAACGCCCGACGGAAAACACATCGACCAAATCAGCCAGGTTATTGATTCAATTAAAAACAAACCCGACTCGCGCCGCCACATTGTAAGTGCGTGGAATGTGGGTGAATTGGATAAAATGAACCTGCCGCCATGTCACGTTTTGTTTCAGTTTTATGTGGCCGATGGAAAACTCTCGTGCCAGTTGTACCAACGCAGTGCCGATGTTTTTCTGGGTGTTCCGTTTAATATTGCATCGTATGCGCTTTTAACTTTGATGGTGGCTCAGGTAACAGGCCTCAAACCCGGTGATTTTGTGCACACTTTTGGCGATGTTCATATTTATTCGAACCATATCGAACAGGTAAAACTGCAGCTCACCCGCCAGCCTTTTCCGCTGCCGCAAATGAAAATAAATCCTGACATTAAAAATATTTTTGATTTTAAATTTGAAGATTTTGAATTGGTAAACTATCTGGCCCACCCGCATATTAAGGGCGAAGTGGCGGTATAAACTTTTAAAACATATTTACAATTTCCTTTTACATTAAGTCACTATAAATCACACTAAGTCTCTTTTTTTATGATTCACAAAAACGTTTCAATCATCGTTGCCATTGCCGAAAATTTCGCCATTGGCAAAAATAACGAACTGCTTTTTCATTTGCCTACCGACCTGAAACGGTTTAAAGAAATTACAACCGGTCACACATTAATTATGGGTCGGAACACTTTGCTTTCATTGCCAAAATGGCCGCTGCCCAATCGTCGGCATATTGTGATTACCGATAAACAGGACGATGTTTTCCCAGGTTGCGAAGTGGTTTTTTCGATTGACGAAGCCATAGAAAAAGTAAAAGACGAGAACGAAGCTTTTATTATTGGTGGCGGAATGATTTACCGGCAGTTTTACCCAATGGCCGGAAAGTTGTATTTAACGCTGGTACACCAGCCTTTTGATGCTGATGTTTATTTCCCGGAAATCGATTATTCGGAATGGGAAGAAACTTTCCGTGAAGATTTATTCGATGAAAAAAACGGTTTCAGCTATTCAAATATCAATCTTGAAAGAAAAGAATATCAACATATTAAAGGCTAAAGCCTGCTGTGTTGATTTGCAATTTTACACAGGGCTTAAGCCCTGTGTAAAACAATTAAAACCAAAACCGGCTTTAGCCTTTAACTTGTAATAAAAAATGAAGAAGCAACTTTCTGTAATCCTGATATTTTGTTTTTCAATTTTCGTTTCTGCCCAAAAACCCACCTTACTCAAGCTGAAATACGAACAAAACTACACGGTTACTTATGATGAAGCCATTAACATGTTCAAGCTTTTGGATGAGCATTACGAAAACGCCGTGCTGCTTGAAAAAGGATTGACTGATTGCGGAAAACCGCTCCACCTGTTTGTAATGAACAGCGAACCTGAATTCAATCCCGAAAAAATCCGGCAGCAAGGGAAAACAATCTTGCTTATTAACAACGGAATTCATGCCGGTGAACCGGAAGGGATTGACACAAGCCTTGAATTTGCTGATGATGTATTACGTAACAAAGATGGGTTGGCCGAACTGCTTAAAAAAACTGTTATCATTATTATTCCGGTTTACAATATTGGCGGAGTTTTAAACCGCAGCGCCTACAACCGTTCTGGTCAAACAACGCCTTACGAAACCGGGTTCCGCGGCAATTACGCCAACCTCGACCTGAACCGTGATTTTACGAAATGCGACTCAGAAAATGCACGAAGTTTCAGCAAAATATTTACCGAATGGAACCCCGATGTTTTTTTAGACACCCACACCACCAACGGCAGCGACCACCAATACAGCATCACTTATATTCAGCCTTCGCCGGCACTTTACCCGGCCGGAATGGAGAAATACATTCGTAACTCGCTGGTTCCGGCGTTGTACAGCGGCATGAAAAATGGAAAGTACGAGTTGATTCCGTATGTCGATTATTTTTACGACGACCCGAAAAACGGAATTGCTTCATCGCTCACCGGTGCAAGGTTTTCATCGGGTTTTGCCGGTCTTTTCCACAGTTACGGAATGATGACAGAAAACCAGATTTACCGCAATTTCCCCGACCGTGTTAAATCGTGTTACCAGTTTATTCAGGTGCTGGCCGAGTTTACCGCTGAAAATGGCGAAACCATCAGAAAAACAAGGAAGGAAGGCATCCGTGAATCGATGATAATGACAAAATATCCTGTAGCTTTTGAAATCGATACAACGCAATTCCGGATGATTGAATTTAAAGGATACGAAGTTGCCAGAGGGCAAATCAGTCCGGTTACCGGCCTGCCGCGTTTTGGCTACGACCTCTCAAAACCTTACACTGCACAGGTTAAATATTTCGATGTGTATAAAAAGACTGAATTTATTGACGTACCAGAGTTTTATATTCTGCCGCAATATTACCGGCTGATTATTGAAAAACTCGATATGCTTCAAATTGGGTACACCAGACTTCAACGCGATTCAATTATTGAAGCTACAATGGAATATATCGACGATTTCACCAGTCCGACAAAACCTTACAACGGCCATTTTTACCACGACAAAATAACCACACACAGCGAAAAACAGCAGGTGCAGTTTTATGCAGGCGACCTTGTAATTCCTGTTCGCCAGGAAAAAATAAAATACCTTCTCGAAATGTTTGAACCCAAAGCCACCGACTCGTTTTTCCGCTGGAATTTCTTCGACAATGTACTCGACCAGCGCGAATATTTTTCGTCGTACGGATTCGAGGCCAACGCACTGAAATATCTGAACGAACATCCCGAATTCAAGGCAAAATTCGACGAAAAACGAAAAACAGATACTGAGTTTGCCAAAAACCACCGTGCTCAGCTGGCCTACCTTTACAACAATACCGAGTGGCTCGAAAAAACCTGGAAACGATATCCCGTTGGAAAGATATTTAAATAATGGAATCTCTTTTTTCAGACTATAGTTTTCTGACCCTGTTTGTGCTTGGCATTCTCGCTTTTGTTGCCGGATTTATTGATTCGGTAGTTGGTGGCGGTGGACTGATTCAATTGCCGGCGCTTTTGATTGGCTTTCCGAACGCGCCGGTTCCCACGCTTTTTGGCACGAACAAGATTTCAGCACTGGCCGGAACTTCAATGGCTGCAGTCCAGTACTCACGGCACATCCGTTACAATTTTAAACTGTTGCTGACAGTTGCATTTTTTGCATTTGTGGCTTCGTTTGCCGGTGCTAAAACTGTCAGCATTATCAATCCTGCGGTGCTTAAACCGGCTATTCTTGTCATTCTTGTTTTGATTGGCATTTATACTTTTCTGAAAAAAGATTTGGGCACAGTTCAGTCACATTTGCTTTCTGAAAACAAAAAACTGATTTTTGGCTCGCTACTTGGTTTGATTGTGGGTTTTTATGATGGTTTTTTTGGTCCCGGAACCGGCAGTTTTCTGGTTTTGGGTTTTGTGGTTTTGCTGGGATTCGAGTTTGTAACAGCTTCGGCTTATTCAAAAATAATCAACTGCGCCACCAATGTTTCGGCGCTTTTTGTATTTATCAAGCAGGGAAACTATCTTTTGGGAGTTGCCATTGTAATGGCAATCGGAAATATTGCCGGCAGTATTATTGGCAGCCGGATGGCTATAAAAAATGGCAACCGGTTCATCAGGGTTTTCTTCCTGATTGTGGTTGCCATTCTTATTGCCCGTTACGGGTACGATGTTTTTACAACTATGTGAGTAATTTCCCCAGGTTGTCGAATTTGTTGTGATAATCTTCCATCGAACGCTTGATCACTTCGTAAGCTTCCTCAACGCCATAAATTGCCGGAATTTCGGTGTAGCGGTCTTCGCCTGGCATATCTTTGTAAGTCAGAAAATAGTGTTCTAATCGCTGAATTACAATTTTCGGCACCTCATCAAGATTTCTGAAATGACCATAAACTGTGTCGTTGCGCAAAACTGCAATGATTTTATCATCCGCCTGGTTACCGTCAATCATTCTGAAACCACCTATTGGCCTTGCATTTACAAGTAAATCGCCATGCGACAAAGCTTTTTCGGTTAAAACACAAATATCGATGGGGTCGCCATCGCCTTTAATATCCTTGCGTCCCGTTTTTTGGTTGCAGTATTCACCCACTTTTTCGCCACAAAAAGTTTGAGGAATAAAACCATACAATGCCGGAACCACGTTCGAAAACTTTTGCGGACGGTCAACCCTGAGGTAGCCGCTGTCTTTGTCGATTTCGTATTTTACTGTGTCTGTGGGCACCACTTCAATAAAAGCCGTCACTTCAACTGGTGCATCTTTGCCCAGAAAAACACCGTGCCAGGGATGCGATTTATAGCGGAGGCCCATTAACCGGCCAATAGGGTCTGATAATCTGTCTGCCATGTTGTTTATTTTGGTTTTACAATTGAACCAAAGCTAATGGTTTTAGTTCAACCAATGAACAAAAATTATTCTATGCGTACAATGCCTCTGCACGATTACCTGCTTTGTCAACAGCCACCACCTTAATTCCATCAACCGGTGCAGCGATTTCAAAAATAAATGGCTGGCTGCGTAAAACCTGTGGTTTGTGCTCTATCTTTCCCAACAACGCCTCACCCGCCATAATTTCGTAGTGCGAAATCGGCGCTTCGTCGGCAAAAGCTGTGTGCCATGTAATTTTATTTTCTGCCAATAGCAGTTTTTGCGGAGCCGAAAGCCCTTGCTTTTCTATGGCCTGAAAATAATTGGTTTTGCCTTCTTTTACTTTCGCCGCGTATTCTTCAATTTTCTTACGTTCTTCTGCCGGCATTCCGTTGGGTTCGATTTGTGCTGCATAAAAATTCTGCGTTAGCTGGCACTTCATTGGGTCATCGTCAATCTGACCGATCCCGATGATTAACGTATGAACTCCCGGCGTGGTCAACGCGTATTCAATCAGCGGACGACTTGGCAACTCCGGTGAGCCAACCTTGCGATAAACATCTTCGGGAGCGCGCGACCAATCAGGGTTTTTGTGGTACATGGCTGCATCGGCAAAAACTTTCATACCAATAATTCCCATGCCTTTGGCTTCAGCCACCGGGATTACGTTGTGCTGCATATTCATTTTCAGTTTGTCGTTGGCATTAATGGCCACCAGCATTCCTTCCAGAATCCCGTATTCGTCGCGTTGAATCATTTCCATCATGGCCGGAGGATTTGCATGGCCGGAGAACCCGATGTGACGAATCAGCTTTTTGTTTTCCGGGTTCATTCCGGTGAGGTTGGTACCATCGCGCAAATCGCGCAGCGCCACCAGTGCGCCAAAATTACCGTTCGGGTCGAGCGGAGTTTCAAGCCCTTCGTATAAAACATCCACTTCGGCAGAGTTGTGGAGTGTGTGCACCAAAACCATATCGAGGTAAGCGCCTTCAGGATAATTGCCTTCGCCATCGCCAAAAATCTGTGAAAGCGAACGTTTTACATCGTCAACCGCGCATTTTACATCTTCGCCGTTCGACCAGTTCACCACGTCTTCGCGCTCTGGCCAGCCCGGTTTGCCCCAGCGCATGGCCGTTTTGCTTGTGAGCCAGATGGATTTCCGCAGCGCTTCGTTGTAGCCTTCAACACCCGGAATCAGGTTTAGCCGTTTAAAAGCCTCGTGATAGTGCAACTGACTTTTGGCATACAGATTTGAAGTATCGAAATAATTGATGCCCAAATCAAAAGCTTTCAGGATAATCGGCACCGGGTCAACATCTTCAGGTGTCCACTGAATGGAGGCCTGTCCGCCCAAAGCGATGGTGGTTACATCGAAACCAAGGTTTCCGAATTTTCTTTTCATCGGAGGCGGAACTTTCTCCACGTTGCAACTTCCCAACGATATTGTTGACACAGCAGCAGCCGAAGCAGCCGAGATTTTGATAAAGTTTCTTCGCGAAACCGGATATTTTTTTGTTTTCATACAAATTGAATTTAGTTGATGTTTTTATCAGAAAAGCATTTCGTATTGTTAGTTGTCCTTAAGTTTCAGTTTCGTCCGTTTTAGGACAAAAATGAATTATAATTCCTTAAAAATAACACAATTGAATAAAGCTAAAAAGAAACAGATTAAAAAATCTTTAGCCTTTGAATTCTGTATCCGGAAATTAAGACGGTGTACTCAGTACATTGGTTCACCAACCAAAAAGTGAAGCAGTGTACTCACTACATTACTTCTCCAATTAAAAGGTGGAGAAACGTATTCAGTACATTTGTTACCAAGACTAAAAGTGGAGTAATGTACTTAGTACATTGGTTCCCCAACCAAAAAGTGAAGCCGTGGGAATTGTCCCAAGCCTCGCCTAAACGAAAAGGCATGCTTTGGGAGCACTCCCAAAGAAGTTTTGGATAGTTAAATAAGAAGTTTAATCGATAAAACAAAACTAACTTTTCCAAAGTTTTAAACTTTGGAAAAGTTAGAAAGTAATTTGAGTTTACTTCTTCAGATTCTCCTCAAACAACTTAAAAATTCTTTTGTATTCGTCCGTCCAGCTTGAAGGTTCGGTAAAACCATGCGACTCAACCGGATAAACTGCCAGTTCCCAGTTTTCCTTTCCGAGTTCGATTAATCTTTGTGTCAATCGCACGATATCCTGAAACTGCACATTGTCATCCACCATTCCGTGGCACATTAAAAGAGCGCCCTGCAAACCACCGGCAAAATAAATGGGCGAACTCCGGCGATACGCAATGCTGTCTTCAACCGGGGTATTTAAAATGTTGGCGGTGTAACCGTGATTATAATGCGCCCAGTCGGTAACCGAGCGCAGCGCAGCCCCGGCAGCAAAGGTTTCGGGGTTCTTAAACATGGCCATCAACGTAATAAAACCGCCGTATGAACCACCATAAAGTCCAATTTTCTGCGCCGAAACATCGAAGTTTTCAACCAGATATTTTGCACCATCAACATGGTCGGAGAGGTCTTTGCCTCCCATATGCCGGTAAATTCCGGTGCGCCAGTCGCGGCCGTAACCGGCGCTTCCGCGATAGTCGATATCGAGAACTGTGTAGCCGTTATCGGCTAAAAAATTATGAAACTGGTACTCGCGGAAATAGCTGCTCCACCATTGGTGCGCGTTTTGCAGATATCCGGCGCCATGCACAAAAATTACGGCAGGCCCCTGTTTTTGCGGATTTAACGGACGGTACAATCGGGCATAAACAGTAGCTCCATCTTCGGCTTTAAAAATTACATATTCGGGTGTGCGCCACGGGTATTTTTCGAACTCAGGCGTTGTTGAATGCGTGATTTGTGTTGCTGTTGCACCCGGTTTGTTTTCCTGAAAATACAATTCCCACGGTTTGTTTGCTGTGGAGTGGCGGATTGCCAGATATTTTTCGTCGGGCGAAAGCACAACTTCGTTACCGCCATCCATAGTGGTAATTTGAACCGGTTCGCCACCTTCAACCGGCATTTTGTAGAAATGCGATATGCCCGGGTGCTTTATGTTCGCGGTAAAATAAAACCACTTTTTATCTTTCGAAATAAACGGGTCTGACACCTCGAATTTGCCCGAAGTGAGCGCCTTTTTCGCTTTTGTTTCGGTGTTTACCGTATAAATATGCGAGTAGCCCGAAACTTCGGACTGAAACCAAATGGATTTTCCGTCGGGCATCCAGCCGGCATCGCCCACCGACATTCCCCAGCCGCCAATTCCGGGACCGCCAATCCATGCCTCGTCGCGCTGTCGGTCTAAAAGTTCAAGATTTCCGGTTGCAGGGTCGAGCAGCAAAAGCCAGCAGTCTTTGTTATCGCGCGAAAGCGCTGCCACCAGCGCCAAATCGCGGGTTTCGTTCCAAACCGGACCGGTAAGATTTATGGGCCGGGGTTTGATTTCAGCACTGTCTTTGGGCATCTTATCGGGATAATCTTTTAAATAATCGGGTAAATCCTTCAATCCCGGAATCTGGTCGGTTTTTATTTTGATGATTTTGTTGTTTTCGATATCGAAAATCGCCATTTCAACTTCCGATTGCGGACTGCCCACTTTTGTTCGTCCCTGTCTTTCTTCGGTAAAACCCGATTCGGTTACAAAGTGAGTTACCGACGTTTGCTTTCCCCCCTGTGCACTCAAAAAAGTGGTGAAAACAGCGTATTTTCCACCCGGGCTCAGCGCCACACCTCCCAATCGTTTTTTGCCGAGGTAAATTTTAAGTGATTCCTTTTTTTCTTCAAGCGAGTTGCGGTACTCCTGTGTTTTTTCAGTGGCTTCGCGTTCTTTTAAAACATCAAACAACTCTTTTTGCTGATTTTCGAGAAACAACTCCTGCCCTTTCGCCTTCTGCTCAGGTTTTTCGTCGCGGGCAACAAAATTGGTAATTTGACGAATCAGCCCGGTTTCGGGGTTGATGCAAAAAAGGTTGTTGTCTTTCAGAAACGAAATTTCGGTATCATTCAATACAAATTGAGGCGACGAAACAAAGCCAAACCACGCAGTTAACTGTTTCTCCGAACCATCGGCGACATTCAGCACAAATAAATTACCGTTTCGTACAAACACTTTTTTTGTTTTGTCGCTGTTGTAATCGCTGCCCCGTCCAGCCATTTTCTGCTTTTCGGCAAACGCCACTTTTTCTGTCTTTTTGCTATTCAGGTCGAATGAATACAACGCCGACAATGTGTCTTTTTCAGGGTTCCAGTCGAAATAGATTTTGTTACACTGTTCGCTCCATACGATGTTTTCGGGCGAAGTGCCAATCCATTTTGCAGGGTCCTGCATAATCTGTTCGATGGTGAGAACACTTTGGTTGTTTTTCTGAATTTGTGCCGATGTTGATATTGAGACGGCGATGAGAAATAACAGGAGCAGTTTTTTCATTTCAAATAAAATTAAGGGCTGAAGCCCATTCATAACTATACATGTTTTTCACCAGACTAAAGTCTGGTGTTAGTTATAAATTAAAACGTTATAAAATCAGGATGCCCGCCGATACGGGCATTTTTATCGAGTTTGTCGATTTTGGTCATGTCATCTTCCGAAAGCTCAAAGTCAAAAATATCGGCATTCGAAATAATTCTTTCGGGAGTAACCGATTTAGGAATGGTGACAACACCTTTTTGAATATCCCAGCGCAACACAATCTGCACAGGGTTTTTACCATATTTGGCGGCCAGTGCCTGCATTACCGGGATGTCGTTTACACGGCCTTTCATAATCGGGCTCCAGGCTTCGGGCTGAATACTGTGCTTTTTGCAGTAGTCGAGCAATTCAGGCTGAAGTAATTCGGGGTGAAATTCGTATTGATTGACTGCCGGCGTGATTTTACACTCGGGCAAAAATTCATTGAGATGATGCACAAGAAAATTGCTGATTCCGATGGCCCGAACCCTGCCTTTTTTATACAGTTCTTCCAGCGCTTTCCAGGTTTCAACCGAGCGCCGGCCTTTGGGCCAGTGAATCAGGTAAAGGTCGAGATAACCGGTCTGTAATTTTTCGAGACTTTCGTCGAATGCATCGAGCGTTGTTTTGTAACCTTGTTCGGTATTCCACACTTTCGAAGTAACAAAAATCTCATCGCGCGGAATGCCGCTTTCCCTGATTGCATTTCCAACGCCGCGTTCGTTTTTATAAATCGCGGCTGTGTCGATGTGACGGTAACCGTTTTGTAGCGCCACCTTCACTGCATTTTCCACTTCTTCACCGTCTTTCGAAAGGAAAACACCAAGTCCGAACCAGGGCATTTCAACCCCGTTGTTCAGCGTAACTTTTGATTTTATATTCATCGTTGGTTTTAGATTTTGAATGGTTTCGAAATTACAATTTTTTTTCTGCTGCTGACTTTTGTAATCTTCAATTGACCGGAATGTTATAGCTTTGTGCAAATTTTTTAAAAAATAACAATGAAGGTTTTTAAATTCGGTGGAGCCTCGGTGAAAGATGCCCCCGCCGTGCAGAATGTGTCCCGGATAATCGATAGTGAAAAAGGCAATCTTGCGGTTGTGGTTTCGGCTATGGGAAAAACCACCAACCTACTCGAAATATTAGTTAAAAACTACTTTGAAAAATCGGAGAAAAAATGGGAAATCTTTGCCCGTTTTAAAGCCGAACACCTTGCAATTACTGAAAATTTGTTTGGCGAAAAAGGTACACCGGAACCTGTACTGGCACAGTTTACCGAACTCGAAGGCAAACTCCGTAAAAATCCTTCGTTTGATTATGATTTCGAATACGACCAGATTATCGGGTTTGGCGAACTTGTTTCGTCGGTAATTTTAAGTGAATACCTGAACTTTGCAGGGATAAGAAATGAATGGGTGGATATCAGAAATTGTATAAAAACCGACGACCGTTACCGCGATGCAACCATCGATTGGGAATGGACTGGTGAGCTTGTGCCCGAAGTTTTCAGCTTCGAAAATCAGCGGTTGTACATTACGCAGGGGTTTATCGGTTCAACAACCACTAACCTTACCACCACGCTGGGACGCGAAGGTTCTGACTTTACAGCTGCCATCCTTGGCAACACGCTTGACGCCAAAAGTGTAACCATTTGGAAAGATGTACCGGGTGTTTTAAGCTGCGACCCAAAAAAGATGGATGGAGCCATTGAAATTGCAGCGCTTTCATATCGCGAAGCTGTGGAAATGACGCACTCAGGGGCACAGGTAATTCACCCGAAAACCATGAAACCGCTGCATAACATGGGCATTCCATTGTATGTTAAATCGTTTGTTAATCCTGAGATTTCAGGAACTGTAATTCATTCTATCGATCATAAAATAGATTTNNATCGATTTTTCGCTCATCAGCATCGAAGATATAGACCGTGTTGTAAATTTCTTACTTGAACACAGGGTGAAAATCACGTTGATGCAGCAATCAGCCATCGACTTAAATCTTGTTCTCGATTCGCCTGACGCTAATTGGGAAGAGATTTTCAACGAACTGAAAGAATTTTATACAGTGCGGTACAACACTGGGTTAACACTCATTACCATCAGGCATTACACCGAAGAAGTGCTCGACTGGATGGTGCGTGAAAAAGATATTTATCTTGAACAGCACAGCCGAAAAACAGCGCGAATGCTTGTAAAACAATAGTTTCGGGTTATTTTTAAAGTTTGGGAAACTTTTACTGTAATTTTGGGTTCCTTTTATTTACGTATTCAACAAAATATTGCGCTACAATGAAGAATAAAAAGATTTTACCTATTGCGATTGGTGTTGTTGTAATTGCCATTGTTTTGCTGGTGGTCGGCAAAAAACAAGGCTGGTTTGGTAAAGAATTCACCATCAGCGTGGCTACAGAAACTGTAAAAGCACAGACATTAACCGAGTTCATCAATGCCAACGGGAAAATTCAGCCTGAAACACAGGTAAAAATCAGTCCCGACGTGTCGGGTGAGGTGATTGAATTATACGTGGAAGAAGGAAATGAAGTAAAAGCCGGTGAACTGCTTTGCGTAATTAAACCCGAAATGTACGTTTCTGCACTGAACAGGGCCGAAGCTGCACTTAATTCGGCAAAAGCGCGGCAGGCGCAATCGGAAGCCCAATTAATTGAGCGCGAGCTTTCGTTTAAACGCGCGAAACAGTTGTATGAAAAAAATACAATCCCGGTGTCGGAATTTGAAACTGCTCAGGCTTCCTACCAGGTGGCACAGGCTGAAGTAAAAGCAGCCCAGTTCTCGGTAAAAAGCGCCGAAGCTTCGGTGTCGGAAGCAAAAGAACAGCTTACAAAAACAAAAATTTATGCTCCTATTTCGGGAACGGTGGCTGCGCTGAACATTGAAAAAGGCGAACGCGTGGTGGGAACCAGTATGATGACAGGTACAGAAATGATGGTAATTGCCGACCTGAATAAAATGGAAGTTTGGGTTGATGTAAATGAAAATGATATTGTGAAGGTAACCAAATTCGACACTGCTCTTGTTGAAGTAGATGCTTACCTGAACCGCAAATTCAAAGGTCTTGTTACCGAAATTGCCAACTCCGCAAAATCGGGTGCTGCAGCTTCTGCTGCCGACCAGGTTACAAATTTCGAGGTAAAAGTGCTCTTACTGCACGATTCGTATGCCGACCTCATTGACTCAACAACAAACAATATTTACCCGTTCCGGCCGGGCATGTCGGCTGCAGTTGACATTCTTACTGAAACCCGTGAAAACGTAATTTCAGTCCCGATTTCAGCAGTAACAACCCGGGTAAAAAAGAAAGGCGGCGGCACTGTTGAAGTTACCGACGAAGTAAAAGCTGAAGTGCCGGACGAAAGCGAGGAAAAAGAAAAAGTGGTTGAACAGGATGAAAAACAGGAAGTTGTATTTGTGCTGAAAGATGGCCGCGCCCGGAAAGTTGAAGTAAAAACCGGTATTCAGGACAACAACAGCATTCAGATTATTGAAGGTATTGGAGCTGGCGACGAAGTGATTATTGCCCCTTACAATGCCATCAACAAAACACTGAAAGACAGTATGATGGTTAAAAAAGTAACCGAAGAGGAACTGTTTAAAGTAAAAGAAAAATAACGGGTGATTTACCCAACAAAAAAGCCTGCTGTGTAAAAACAACAGGCTTTTTTTATGCTCTTTCTGATTTTATTTCGAATCGATTTTTTCGCCGTAAGCCAGATCGCCGGCATCGCCCAAACCCGGTACAATGTACGAATGTGGTGTCATTCCTTCGTCGATTGCACCCAGCCAAAGTGTAACATTTTCGGCCCTGATTTTATCAATCAGATAATTTACGCCCTGCTGGCTCGAAATGATTGAAACCAGATGCACATGCGATGGCGAACCTTTGCTGAATAACGCATGATAACCAATCTCCATCGATTTTCCGGAAGCCAGCATCGGGTCGGAAAGAATGACAACTTTATTGTCGAGCGACGGAGAAGCCATGTATTCAAATGCAATTTCAAAATCGCCTTCTTCCGAATATTTTCTGTAAGCCGAAATAAAACAATTTTCACCCTTGTCGAAAATTTTAAGCAACCCGTTGTGCACCGACAAACCAGCCCTGAGAATTGTAGCCAAAACAGGTTGCTGTTTCAGCACAGGCACTTTGGCAACACCCAGCGGAGTTGTTACATCGGCAACTTCAAACTCAAGAGTTTTACTTATCTCGTAGGCAAAAATCTCACCTATCCGGTACATGTTTTCCCTGAAACGCATCGGGTCTTTCTGAATAACTTCGTCCCTGATTTCAGACAGGTACTGATCGAGAATTGAGTGATTGTTACCTAAAATTTTTATATCCATAATGTTTAGATTAAGTAAAGATTACATCTCCGTCTCCATCCTGAAAATGATGGTTTTGCTGGTTTTTAATTTCAAATGAACTGTAAATTTTCTGGCCATATTTTTTCGCCCGCAAAAATGGGAATTTTTGCGAAAAAAGTTGCCTGGCCACGCCAGAATTATAAACGGTAACTACTTCTATTTTTTGATTGATGCTGAACTGTTTTAAAAACCCTGCAACCGCCTGATCAAACCTGCCCGGAAGATTAAAAAACAGCGTTTTCAAATGGCCGCCACGAACTGAAAAAATAAAAAATCCTGCCAGCTCATTTTTATCAAAAACCTTAACTGAATAATATTTGAAATCATTTGCATACAACGAAAAAGGGTATCGTTCAGCCTCAATCGGATTATTTTCTGTAATCCACGGAAATTTAAAAATCCATCTCAGTTCTGTTTCTCCGCGGTTAAAAGAATATCGGACCGGATTACTGCTGAGAGAATCATAACATGCTGCATCGGGCAGGGTTAAAACTTCAAAGCTGATATCAGCGTCGGAGCCAGATCTGTAAAACCAGGTTCGAACCAATGTAAAAGCAAAAATTAAAGAATCAATTATGCTGAACACGAATTTGGTAAACCAGTTTTTTGTAGCGAATGAAATCAGTTTAGTAGTTTTCGGGAAAAGATACCCGCGAAATCCCTGAAACTGGTGAACCACACTAAATTTGCCGGTTTTGAAGTATAATTTTTCTGAATTGGGTGCATAATTGGTAAACATCAGTTTTCCGTTCCAGTCGATAAATGCTTCGCTTAAAAGTTGCTCAGAAAAACCTTTTCTTCTGAAATCGGGATGAACCCAGTTGCCACTGCACCAACCAAACCTTTGAGTTCTGTTTTCGGTTTGCACCAGACCGGCAAAAAGAGTTCGGAAAGCAACCAGCCTGTTTTCAATCAGTCCGGCATACAAAACCACATCATCGGGCAATCCGTGCGGATTATTTTTATACGATTGAACCCGGAGCATTGAAATTGGCGCCACTTCGAATTGCTTAAATGTTTTGCTTTGCACAAAAGTTTCAAGCTCACTAAGTTTTATTTTCAGAATATCTATTTTCAATGCTTTACAATTGATTTTCCAATCTTGTTTCTGAGTTCAAGATAAACAAATTCACCTTTCAGATTGTGTAAAAAATCGCCTGGTTGTTCCACCGGATAACGCTGAAAATGATTGGCCAATTCATCGTACTTAACACCAGCTGTGCCAAAAGAAACGTCGAAGCCAAAATCATTAAACATGGTATCAAAAACCTGTTTTGGCACTCCCGAATCGGTAAACGGGAATGCAAATGATTTTATTTCGGGTAGAATTGTCGAGGTAAGCCAGTTGAGACTTTTACTAATTTCTTCGGTTTGTTGCGCCGTATCAATTTTCCAGAATTCCGGGTGATTGAAACTGTGCGCACCAATGCTGAATCCTTTATTTTTAAGGTCAAAAATCTGTGCTGAAGTTAAATAAGGTTGCTGAGAAGCCAAAAAATCATCGAAATTAATTTCAAGTTTTTGCGCCAGTTCGTCGATTAAATTCTCGTTCAGAATAGTGGTTTTTAAAAATTCATTGCTTGACACTTTTTTATGTCCGGTTATTTGAGCCGCTTTTTCTGCCGACAAATTTTTCAATCTTGTCAATACAACACTTGCCCTGTATTTGTGAAAAAGCGCCTTGTTATCGACAAAACCGGGGTTCACAAAAAAAGTGGCGGGAATTCCTTTTCGCAACAAAACCGGTGCAATAACATCGGAGCATTCGCGAAGCCCGTCGTCAAAACTCAGGTGAAAATCGTCGTCAGAATAAGTTCCGTTCACAAGCTCCTTTAGCCCGACAGGTTTGAAATATTTCAGATAAAAATCGAGTTCCTTTTCGAATTGACTTGTGTTACGATAATTATAGTTTAAAATATGAGGCAGTTTTTCGTCGCTTACCACATGATAAAAGGGCAAAAAAACAGGCCTTTTAATCTTTAGCAACGTTTTTATATTGAAAAAACGGCCCACCTGTTTGCATATTTCCCTTGGAATTGTATTCATCGGTTAAGCTGGTTTTAACCACCTGACTATTGCCGGCAGCCGGTTAAATTTCAGTTGAAAATAAGTTTCAGGTATTGCACCAAACCCACTGTAAAACCTTGCCACACCGGGGATCATCGAGCCTTCGAAATCCAGAATCAGTTCCTGTTCTGCATTGCTCCTGATAAATTTATCCATCAGAAAATACATGGCTCCCAGTTTTTTACCTGAGCTGCTGGTAGCCGCATTCATATAAATCACGCGGTTTTTCCACCGGCAAAAAAATACTGCAGCACAAATTTCATTCTCTGCACTATAAACACCGTAAATCTCACCTAACCCGCGGTACCGTGCATTTGAAATTATACTTTTCAGTTTATCGACTTCCTTTTTATTTAGCTTATCAATCAGATTCTCATGTTTAAAAGCGAGGTATTCCTCCTCAGAAATTCCGGTAATAAACTGCAAATTATTTCCGGCTGATTTGGCAATATTTCGTTTAGTATTTGTCGAATAATTTCTGGCAAGCGATTTATAATTGTATTGAAGGTCGAGCAGGTAATTCTGACGCGGCAGAAAACGGATTTCAGAGTCAGCCGAATGCGAAGGATTTTGCGCATTTAAATGAACGTCGGCATACCTGAACTTTTCATAAACCGCTTTATAAAAAAGTGCTGCAATTTGAGCAGGAGGTTTTGGATAAATACCCAACTGCTGACAAAACAGTGGTTGATAAACGTAATTTATCCCGAATTTCTTCTTCACCGGCAGTGGCATGACAAATTCATAATCGCCAAAAACAATCGCTTCCCAGTTATCTGCGATTCTGTCGAGATGCCAGATGTTGGCATAAATCCGGCTGTTAGCGGCTTCAGCAATACATCTTTCCCATTTCTCGCCGTTGATGTTCTCGCTTTTTACAAATGCTATTTCTCCTGATTTTCCCATTATTCTCCGGCCCACCGAAATCCAAGTTGATTCATTTTTTCAAACACTTCACGCCAGCCTTTCCAATGACCGTGGTCGTTAACCGATTCGTTATGCCAAACTGAAACAAAAGTGCCTTTCACATTTTTAACTTCATTCATCAGGTTTTCAATTTCTTCCCATGCCTGATCCGGGTCAAGATCAAGATATTGCTGCAAAGTAACATCCATTATCTGAAAAGGAATTTGCAGTAATTCGGTTGGCTTATCGCGTTCGAGATCGAAGAAGTAAAACGGAGTACAAATACCCGCCCTGAATCCGGTTGCTGATGCATATCCCAACGAATAATCTTCAAAAATTCCTGCTTTAATCAGGTTTCGGAAAGTGGTTGGAAATTCGATTTTAAGATAGTGCTGACGGCTGATTCTTACGGTTGAATCTGTAATTCGTTCAAGTCTTTGTTTTTCTTCTTTCAGCACTTTACCGCTTTTATCTACTCCAGCCGTAAAAGATGGGTGAATTCCAATGGTATATTTTTCGCGTGTTTTTTTAATTAAATGCCTGTAATATTGATTTCTATGCGAAATATTTTTATCGAACCTGGTGTAATTGCCAAGCAAAAAGAAAAACCTTATCAACTTTTCATTCCGTTCAAAAACAGAATCAATATAGCTGTAGTTATCATACGGGTCGTGTTTCAAACGCAGGAGTACAGCCAACCTTTCAAAACATTCGCCAAAACGCGCTTTTAGAAATGCTTTGGAAAGTGCTCCTAAAGTTCTTGAGAATCCTTTGTGTCTGTACGCCCAGGCATTGTCAACATCAATAGTCGATAAAAAACTGAATTTCCTTTCGGGCCAGACAAATTGAGGATATGCTTTGCTGATTTCGCTGGCCAGCATTTCGGCCCAAAGATTAACAACCGGCTTTTTTAACAGCTGATTTTTACACAAGATACATTCATCGGCAATAAACCGCCCGTAATGATCCTTTTCTGTTGTAATATATTCTTCGTAACGGGTTACGAGATAAAATCCGGCTGCAAACAAATCGAAAGGCAAAAAAGAATCTGTTGAACTTGAGAAAAAATACTTTGCGTTATTATAAATAACCTCTTCTATTTTTGGTGTTCCAATTCCTGTTTCAAAAAGCAGCGAATGCGGTTTAAGGTATATTCCGTTTCCGAAATGATTATCTGAATAGTTAATTTTGGGATAATCTGATTTTACAAATGAATCTAAATCATTGGTAAACAAGACATTTACATGCAATATCTGTTCTATAAACAGTTTTGCAATGTATTCAATGCGCGGTGTGATTTTTTCGGAATAAAAAAGTATCATTTCCAGATTATTCAGGTTTATAGCAGTCCTTCGTCGGCGAAACTAAAGTATTTATTTTGCCCGATAATTACATGGTCGATCACCGAAATATCCATCAGTTTTGCTGCATCTTTAATTTTGGAGGTAATTACGCAATCGGGGTCTGAAGGGCGCAATGTTCCGGAAGGGTGATTGTGACAAAGGATAATGGAACTTGACTGTTTTTCAAGCGCAGGTTTGAGAATGATACGAACATCGATTACCGTGCCTGAAATTCCGCCCTGACTGATTCGGAATGTATCCTGAATTTTGTTACCCCGATCGAGCAGCATCACCCAAAACTCTTCGTGACCAAGGTCGCCAAGCATTGGCAGAAAATAATCAAAAGCATCTTTACTGGCATTTATCACTTTTTTGTTGAAAACATCGGCTTCCTTCCGGCGTTTTCCAAGTTCGAGGGCAGCAACAATAGTAACTGCCTTTACTTCGCCAATTCCCTTAAAACTGCAAAGCGAATCAACACTTTTTTTGCCTAGTTCGTTCAGATTATTATTCACTGAACCAAGAATCCGCCTCGAAAGTTCTACTGCTGTTTCCTCAAGATTTCCGGAACCAATAAGAATCGCGATAAGTTCGGCATCGGATAATGAACGGGCACCGTTTTTTAGCAGTTTTTCGCGCGGGCGGTCTTCTGCAGCCCAATCTTTAATGTTGAGTTTTTTGTATTCGTTCATTGGAAAGTGAGTTCACCCGAAAAGTAGCCATAAAAACTGACTTATAAAAGTGGCGCCTAACGGAAATAAAAAAACCCCTCCAAAACGGAGAGGTTCTCTTATTATTTTTTATGAATATCTGTTACAGATGATTGATTTTCAGCGCTAATTTCGATTTCAGATTCGAAGCTTTGTTTTTGTGAATAATATTGCGTTTTGCCAGCTTATCGATCATCGAAATTACTTCGGGATAGAGCTTTGCAGCTTCTTCTTTGTCAGAAGTGTTTCGTAAGGCTTTAATAGCATTACGGGTTGTTTTTGCGTAATAACGATTGTGTAACCTTTTGGTCTCGTTCTGTCTAATTCTTTTTAATGCTGACTTATGATTTGCCATTATCTTTAAAATTTTCTTTTTAAAAAAGTAGCCCGTAGGGGAGTCGAACCCCTCTTGCAAGAATGAAAATCTTGAGTACTAACCGATATACGAACGGGCCATTATGTCATCCCAATATTTTTGGGACTGCAAAAATACTTCATTTTTGAAATTCTCCAAATTTTACCGGTAATTTTTTTTTGAATTCTTTTTCTCAAAACTACTCCCGCTGAAAATTTTTGCGCTGCAAAGAAAATGATGTTTTCGGAAACTGCAAATGCCCTGTGAAAGATTTTCAGGGAAAAAAGCTGATTTTTTAACGCAACTCGAAATTCTGTCCGAGATAAACTCTCCGAACCACCTCATCGGCTGCAAGTTCTTCGGCAGTTCCGGCTTTTAAAATTGAACCTTCAAAGAGCAGATATGAGCGGTCGGTTATTGTTAATGTTTCGTGTACATTATGGTCGGTTATCAAAACACCTATATTTTTCTCCTTCAGTTTAGATACAATGTTTTGAATGTCTTCCACTGCAATGGGGTCAACTCCGGCAAAAGGTTCGTCGAGAAGAATAAATTTGGGTTCAATAGCCAATGCACGGGCAATTTCTGTGCGTCGGCGCTCGCCACCAGAAAGCTGGTTGCCCTTGCTTTTTCGAATGTGCTGAAGTCCAAACTCTTCGATTAGTGTTTCGAGTTTTTCCTTTTGGTATTCCTTTGTGTAGCTCGTCATTTCGAGCACAGCACGCAGATTGTCTTCAATACTCAGGTTTCGGAATACCGATGCTTCCTGCGCCAGGTAACCGATTCCCTTTTTAGCCCTTTTGTACACAGGCTGACTGGTTATATCTTCGTCGTCTAAAAATATTTTTCCTGAGAAAGGCTGAATCAATCCCACAATCATGTAAAACGATGTGGTTTTGCCGGCTCCGTTTGGGCCAAGTAAACCTACAATTTCACCCTGTTTAACCTCAAAACTCACACCTTTTACAACAGTGCGTTTCCTGTATTTTTTTACAATATTTTCAGCCCTTAAAATCATGTTGCTTTTATTAACGCATTATTTAAAGGTTTAGCTTTCGCGTGCCAGTTTTTCACGTTTTTTAACCACAATTGCCGAAATTAGAATACTGATCTCGTACAAAAAAACCAACGGGATTGCCACCATAATCTGGCTGAAAACATCGGGAGGCGTAATAATGGCACTTACAAGAAGCAGTAATACATACGCATGACGACGATAACTTTTCATAAAACCGGGAGTCAGAATTCCCACCTTACTTAAAAAGAAAGAAAAAATAGGGAGCAGAAAAATAAAACCCGAAGCAAAGGTTATCGATGTTACAGTACCAATATACGAACGCATATTAATCTGATTTTCAACTTCGGCACTCACACTGTAGGTAGTAAGAAAATCGATTGAAAGTGGTACAATTATAAAGTAGCCAAACAAAATTCCGGTTAAAAACAGCACCGAAGTAAAAAAAACTGCACCACTGGCATGTTTTTTTTCTTTATCGTACAAAGCGGGTTTTATAAAACTCCATATTTCGTAAAAAACATACGGTGCGGCAAGTATTAACCCGGCAATAATAGCTACAGTAAAATGGAGCATAAACTGGTCGGCCATTTTAAGGCTAATCAGCTTTAAAGGGTGCTGATTAATGTTAAGTGCATCCGTTCCAACAAGTTCGCCAAGTTTGGCCATCATCCGGTTCGACCAGAAATCAGGGGTTTTGGGTTTAAAAATAATTTCAGTAAAAATAAAATCCTTCAGCATAAATGCAGCCACTGCAAAAACCATAATTGCTAATACCGCGCGTATGATATGCCAACGCAATTCTTCAAGATGTTCCAGAAACGACATTTCACCCTGTTGCCCTTTTCCTCTTCTCCTTTTTGTTGACTGCTCCTCTCTGTTGCCAGCTTCACTCATATACTATACAGGTTATTGTTTTTTTAAAAGAAGCACAAATATAAGGACTTATTCATATGCAAAACTTTCGTATTATTTAATTCTTATCAACCCGCAAGTATTAATTTTAGCAAATTAAAAATTTGTATCATCATTTTTTTTACTTTTAAATCATTAAGCATTCTTGTTTAGATGATGGGAAAGGGAAATTTGAAATAGTATGGAGAATGAAATTATATTAACCGATAAGCTGCAGCAGTATTTTGGGTTCGACAGGTTTAAAGGCCAACAGGAAGAAGCAATCAAAAATGTTTTAAAAGGTAACAACACTTTCGTTTTAATGCCTACCGGCGGCGGTAAATCACTTATTTACCAATTGCCTGCTATGCTTTTGGAAGGAACAGCCATTGTAATTTCGCCATTGATTGCACTGATGAAAAATCAGGTTGACTCAATTCGCGGAATGCACACCGATGATTATGTGGCGCACTTTTTAAATTCATCATTATCGAAAACTGCGATTCAGGAAGTGAAATCGGATGTGATGAGTGGAAGAACTAAGCTGCTTTACGTTGCGCCCGAATCACTAACAAAAGAAGAGAACATTGATTTTCTGAAGAAAATAAAAATCTCGTTTTATGCCATCGACGAGGCACACTG
>DPCJ01000006.1 GCA_003516705.1 Prolixibacteraceae bacterium
CAGAATAATCAGGAAAAACCAGGTTTACCAGCCGGGTTAAATGCCAGTTTGCGCAAATACCAGGAGGAGGGGTTCAGGTGGATGGCGGGTTTACACGGGAATGGCTTTGGCGGTTGCTTAGCCGACGATATGGGACTGGGAAAAACATTACAAACACTAACCCTTCTGTTAAAACTGAAACGGGCTAAAACTGAAATCGTGATTCCGTCGGCCGGAAGAAACGGTCAGCTCGATTTGTTTACACCCGCGTCGGCAGCAAGCGAAGAGCAACCTGCCAGTCTTGTTGTTTTGCCCACTTCGCTTGTGCATAACTGGGCCAACGAAATCAGGAAATTCACTCCCGCACTCAATGTTTTTCTTTATACCGGTATGCAGCGAAAAAGGGCCATCGATCTGAAAAAGCTGGCTTCGTATTACGATGTGATTATTACCACCTACGGAACCATGCGGAACGACATCACCGAAATCAGCAAAGTGGATTTCTTTTATGTAATTCTCGACGAAAGCCAGTTTGTGAAAAATCCGGCATCGAAAACCTACAAAGCCGTGATGCAGTTGCAGGCGAAACATCGGCTTGTGTTAACCGGTACGCCCATCGAGAATTCGCTTTCCGATTTGTGGGCGCAAATGAATTTTCTGAATCCCGGATTGCTGGGCAATTTTCCTTATTTTCAGAAAATGTTTATTGCCCCCATTGAAAAACACAACGACCCGGAACAGCAGAAAACCCTGCAGATGCTGATTAGCCCGTTTATTTTAAGGAGAAAAAAGGAAGAAGTTGCCCGCGAATTGCCACCGCTCTCTGAACACGTTGTTTATTGTGCAATGGCTGCCGAACAGGAGAAAATGTACGAAGAAGAGAAATCGGTGATTCGCAATGCCATTCTCGAAAACATTGAAAAAGAAGGAGTCAGGAAATCGTCGTTTGTGGTTTTGCAGGGATTGACAAAACTGCGGCAATTGGCCAACCACCCGTCGCTGCTTGATAGTGATTCTGAGGAAGTTTCAGGGAAGTTTGAACAGATGCTTTCGATGCTCAGCGACCTTGTAGCCGAGAAGCACAAAGTACTTATTTTTTCGTCGTTTGTAACGCATTTGAAACTGATTGAAGAAAGTATAAAACAGCAAAACTGGAGCTACAGCCTGCTTACCGGAAAAACCAACGACCGTGAATCAGTTATCAGCCAGTTTCAGAACGACCCGCAGAATTTTATTTTTCTGATATCACTGAAAGCCGGCGGGGTAGGGCTTAACCTCACTGCTGCCGAATATGTTTTTATTACCGACCCGTGGTGGAACCCAGCCTCCGAAAACCAGGCCATCGCTCGTGCGCATCGCATCGGGCAGCAAAAAAATGTATTTGTTTACAGGTTTATCACCGAAAATTCAATCGAAGAAAAAATTCAGGCACTGAAAGAACGCAAAAGCGCGTTGGCCGATAAATTTGTGAACTCTAACAACCCGTTTGGAGAAATCACCAAAGAAGATATTGTGGAACTGTTTGACTAGTGTTTTAAGTAGTTTCACTCGTAAAAAGTCTATCAACAAAAGTCAAAAAATAAGTAATCTAATAATTTCAAAATAGTTATATTCAAACCGTTTACAAAAACAGAGAAAAAGTATAATTTATATAACATGCCAGCTAAAACTAACCTTCTGGATTTAATCGATTTCGCGAAAGTAGATTCGCTGCTTGAAGGCTTCAACAAATCGACCGGCTTTGTAACTGCAATTTTAGACCTTGAAGGAAATGTTTTGTCAAAATCGGGCTGGAGGCAAATCTGCACTGAGTTCCATCGCATACATCCTGAAACTTCAAAGCGATGTACCATCAGCGATACTGTTTTAGCCAATAAAATGGCCGAAGGCGAAAAATACCATTTCTATCAATGTTTGAATGGATTGGTTGATGTAGCTGTACCCATTGTTATAAAAGGCGAACATGTTGCCAACTTGTTTTCGGGGCAATTCTTTTTTGAAGAACCCGATGAATCTTTTTTTCAGAAACAAGCCGAAAAATTTGAATTTAAAAAGGAGATTTATCTGAAAGCCCTCAAAAATGTACCTGTTGTTTCAAAGGAAAAAGTAATAGTGGCAATGGATTTTTTGCTGAACATGACCCAGATGATCAGCGATATGACTTTCCAGAAACTGGAGCAAATGCAACTGAATGAAGCAGTCCAAAAGAACGAGCGCATCTTAAGACTTTTTGTAGAGCACTCGCCCGCATCAATTGCCATGTTCGACAACAACATGCACTACCTGGTGGCCAGCCGCCGTTTTATGGCCGATTATAATTTGGGTGACCAAAGCCTGATTGGTCGCTCACATTACGATGTTTTCCCCGAAATTTCTGAACGCTGGAAAGAAATTCACCGTCGTTGTCTGGCTGGTGAAACAATAAGCAAAAGTAACGATCCGTTTCCGCGTGCCGATGGAAAAACCGACTGGGTGCGCTGGGAAATCCGCCCCTGGTACGAATCGGACAACCAGATTGGTGGTATTATTTTGTTTTCCGAAGTAATTACAGCACAAATTGAATCGAGTGAAGCGCTGCGTGAAAGCGAAAAATACAACCGCATGTTGTTCGAGCAATCGGCCATTGGGCTTGCATTAACCTCATTTGATGGAAGACTGGTCGATATAAATACCACGTTTGCAACAATAATTGGTCGAACAGTTGAAGAAGCAAAAGATTTGACCTACTGGGAAATTACACCTGAGAAATACCAGGAACAGGAACAAAGACAATTGGATTCGCTTGCTAAAACAGGGCGATATGGACCTTATGAAAAGGAATATATTCATAAAGACGGGCATCTGGTGCCTGTCAGGTTGCAGGGGTTGGTTATTGAACGAAACAATGAGAAGTTTATCTGGTCAAGCGTTGAAGATATCTCGGAACAAAAAAAGGCAGAACTGGATTTGAACGCCGTAAAAGAAGAAATTGAGACCAGCGAGCGTATCAAAACCGACTTACTGATCAAATTTAACGAAGCCCAGCAAAGCGCAAAGATTGGGAACTGGGACTGGAATATGGTAACCAATAAAGTCTGGTGGTCGGACGAACTATACAGAATTTTTGATCTTGATCCAGTTTCTTTTGTTCCAAGTGTAGAATCGAATGCGAAATATGTCCATCCCGACGACAATAGCCCTTATCACCAGGAGGTTCTGCGGGTTATCGAAAACAAAGAAGAATTAAATACTGAACTTAGGATTATATCCGGTAATGGCACTTTAAAATATTGTAATTCAAGGGCAAAACTTGAATGTGATATTAATGGAAATCCAATTCGTTTTTACGGAACTTTTGCTGATATAACAGAACGCAAGAAGGCTGAGCTTGAAACTTCGCGTTTGTTTGAATCAGAAAAAATAGCGCTGGCAGAGACTAAAAAAGCAAAAGAACAACTTTCGCAAATACTGGAGCGCATCAGCGATGGATTCGGATCACTCGATCGCAACTGGAATTATACCTATGTAAATGAAAAACTGGCACAAAATGTCGGGCGAAAACGTGAGGAACTGCTCGGACATAATATATGGGAAGTATTTCCGGAGGCTATTGGCACGGTTGTACATAAAGCTTACCTCCGTGCGATGGAAAAACAGGTGGCTATTGACCTGGAACATTTTTATCCTCATTTTGGAAAATGGTTTCAGCACCGGTTTTATCCATCGCCCGATGGTCTTTCTGTATTCAGCAAAGACATTACCGAAAACAAACTGGCTGAAGAGAAGATCAGAGAAAACAGTTCGTTGATCCGAATTGCTGCTGAAAAAGCAAAACTGGGCGGTTGGAATGTTGATTTGAAAGAGAATCGATCTTACTGGTCTGATGAAGTGGCCGCTATCCATGAGATGCCTCCGGGATATGCTCCGTTGGTTGAAGATGGAATTAACTTCTATGCCCCTGAATGGCACGAAAGGATTATAAAAGTATTTACCGATTGCGCTCAAAATGGCATTCCATATGATGAGGAAATGGAAATCATTACTTCAACCGGGAAAAGAGTTTGGGTCAGAACCATTGGAGAAGCAGTAAGAGATGAAAACGGAAAAATCTTCAAGGTGCAGGGCGCTTTTCAGGATATTTCAGAAAGAAAGATGGCTGAAGCTAAAAACAGGGAGAAAGACCTTCAATTCAGAAAACTCTCGGCCAATGTCCCTGATTTACTTTTCCAGTTTACAAGAAAACCCGATGGTTCATACAGTGTTCCTGTGGCTTCTGAAGGTATCAAAAATATATTTGGCTGTTCGCCCGAAGACGTGGTCGATGATTTTACGCCAATCGGAAAAGTGATTCACCCCGATGACGCTGAAAGGGTAATTGCCGATATTGAAAATTCGGCAAAAAACCTGACCTATTTTACCTGCGAATTCAGGGTGCAAATTCCCGGAAGACCCGTTCAATGGATTTTATCACGCTCTACACCCGAAAAGCTACCCGATGGAAGTATTACCTGGTATGGATTCAATGCCAACATTACACAACGAAAGGAAATTGAAGATGCGCTGCGCGAGAGTGAAGGTAAGTTCAGGAAAATATATGAGGAAGGTCCGTTTGGAATGGCCCTGATTGATAGTGAATATAAATTCATTATGGCGAATCGTACGTTCTCCGATATAACAGGTTATACAGAATCAGAACTCCGCGAATTAACTTTCAGGGATATTACCTATCCAGATGACAAGGACAAAGACATGGAAAGTGTTAAGCGACTTATTAAGGGCGAAATCCCTGTTTTCAAATCAGAAAAGAGATATGTAAGAAAAGACGGAGCGATTATTTGGGTGGCGCTTACAGTGGCCGCCAATTTTGATAAGAATGGAAATTACCTGTACAACCTTGCAATAGTTGAGGATATCACAGAGCGGAAGCAAGCCGAAAGGGAATTATTAAAATTGAACAACCGGCTTGATATCCTGATAAAAGCAGTGCAAAACCTGGCAATTGCAAAAACCATTGAAGACGTTCAGCAATTGGTGGTTACATCAGCCCGGAAGCTGATTGGCGCCGATGGTGCAACCATTGTTTTCCGCGAAAACAACAACTGCTATTATGCCAGCGAAGACGCTATTTCTCCGTTATGGCAGGGAAAACGCTTCCCCTTGAGCACCTGCGTAAGTGGTTGGGTCATGCAAAACAAACAGTCGGTTGTAATCGAAGACATTTATACCGATAGTCGCGTACCACACGATGCCTACCGGCCAACCTTTGTGAAAAGCCTTGCCATGGTTCCCATCAACCTGAACGAACCATTGGGCGCCATCGGGAACTATTGGAAAGAGCCTTATAAACCAACCAATGTTGAGCTAAGCCTGCTCCAAACACTGGCCGACTCGGCTGCCCGCGCCATCGAAAATATAAATCTTTATGCTGAATTGGAAGAACGGGTAAAACGTCGCACCGAACAATTACAGGCCGCCAATAAAGAGTTGGAAACCTTCACCTATTCGGTTTCGCACGACTTGAAAGCCCCGTTAAGAGGTATTGATGGTTTCAGTAAACTACTTTCTGATATGTATACGAAGGATTTAAACGACGAAGCCAAACATTTTATTTCGGTGATCAGAAGCTCGACCCTGCAAATGAACCAGTTGATAGAGGATTTGCTTCAATACTCACGGCTTGAACGCAGCCAGATACATAATGAACCACTCAAACTAATGCCTATAATCCATTCAATTTTGAAAGTGAATGAAGATGAAATTACGAAATTCAACTTCAATATTAAGGTAAATGTAAACGATAATGGTGTGATTGCCGATTCAGGAGGGATGCAAATTGTATTGAGAAATCTGATTGAGAATGCCATAAAATTTTCAAAATCGGTTCCAAACCCTGAAATAAATATTGGTTTGGAAGAGAATAATAAATCGTGGACATTGTCGGTAAAAGACAATGGGGGTGGTTTCGACATGAAATACAGTGAACGGATTTTTGAAATTTTTCAACGGCTGCACCGCGCCGAAGATTATCCCGGAACCGGAATTGGCCTCGCCATGGTGAGCAAAGCCGTACAACGTATGAACGGTAAAGTGTGGGCAGAAAGCAAGCCCGGCCAGGGAGCAACATTTTATATTGAAATACCAAAAACACACAAAACAACCTCTGTATAAGGTTTCTAATCTCATTGGTTTTTATCAGAAAAAAAAATATAATTTTATCAATAAAAGATTTTCAAAATGGAAGCTAAACAACCAAAATTATCAACAGGTATTGTTGGACTTGACGAGATAACAAACGGCGGGTTCGTTATCGGTAGCACAAATCTTCTTAGAGGCGGACCAGGCGTTGGAAAAACAACAATTGGCATTCACTTTCTGCTTGAAGGCGTTAAGCAAAACGAAAATTCGCTTTTTATTACACTTGGTGAACCAACAAGTAATATTAAAAGAAATGCCAGTCAACTGGGGTTGAACGTTGAAAAAATCACTTTTCTTGATTTAAGCCCCGAACCCGATTTCTTTTCAAAAGTTGAGACTTACGATATTTTCACTCCCGCCGAAGTTGAACGCGAACCTACCACCCGGCAAATTGTGGAGACCATTGAAAAAGTGAAACCTGTAAGGGTATTTCTCGATGCAATGACCCAATTCAAGTTTCTTTCAACGGATAATTTTCAGTTCCGGAAACAGGTTTTGTCTTTCCTTCATTATTTGCAGGATAATCATGCAACCATTCTATTCACCACCGAATCGAGCGCTCTTGCGCCCGACGATGATTTGCAATTTATGGCCGATGCAGTTATTCACATGGAAAACAACGAAAACGGCCGGTTTATATCAATCAGCAAATTCCGTGGGTCTGATTATTTAAGCGGGAAACATAGTTACAAAATAGCCCAAAATGGCATTAAAGTATTTCCGCGCATTGTGCCCAAATTGGAAGCAAATGCGTTATCCGATATCGTTTATCAGTTTGGGGTTCCAACCATCGATGAACTACTTGGCGGAGGTGTAGAAAAAGGAACAATAATACTTGTTTCAGGTCCTTCGGGCGTGGGCAAAACGACTATTGCCATGCAGTTGGCCAAAAATATCGCAACGCATCATGCCAAATCGGCTTATTACACCTTTGAAGAAGACGTTAACATGTTAATAAAACGGTGCCAGAGCATTGGTATTGATGCCCATAAAAATATATCAGAAGGTTTTCTGGATTTAAAAAAGATTGAACCATTAATTTATTCTGCCGATGAATTTTCACATCTGGTTTACGACAATGCCGTTCAGAACAATGTTTCTGTGGTCGTTATCGATAGTACCTCGGGATTTAATCTGTCATTAAACGGAGAGAATATCGTAACAAAAATGCATGCTTTATGCAAACAACTTCAGGGTATTGGGGTTACCACCGTACTGATTAATGAGGTTGAAAACATTACCGGCGATTTCAAAATTACTGAAGAGCGTTTAAGTTATCTTTCCGATACCATTATTTTTCTGCGTTACCTCGAAATTGACGGAAAATTGCGCAAAGCCATTGGCGTATTAAAAAAGCGGTTGAGCAATTTCGAGAAAACACTTCGCGAATTTGAAATCGCTTCGGATGGCATAACCGTAGGCGAACCCCTTGTAAATTTAAGGGGCATACTCCTTGGAGTACCAGAATGGGTAGGCGATAAACCTGAAAAAATCTGAACCCGATGGAAATAAAAGAATATCATATTCTTGTTGTGGAAAATAACAAGGTTAATGCCGAATTAATTAGTAATGCCTTGCAGAAATTCGGTTTCATTTGTAGTTTGGCAAGTGATTATGCAGCCCTTGATGTTGCTTTAGCCGGGAATGATTTCTTCGATATTGTATTAATGGATGTTACGGGTTTCGATGCCGATATTTGGGAACGCTGTAAAAAAATCCATCAGTTAAATATTCCGTTGCTGATTCTATCAGCCAAGCCAAGCGCGGCACTTCAACAACACGGAATGAAGTATGGCGCAAGGGGAATTGTCTCCAAACCTGTTATTCTTAAAGACTTTGTAAATCTTATCTACTCCCTTATTAACGATGAACAGGCAAAGTAAAATACTGATACTGTTAGAACAATCGAAAGATTATGAATTGCTTTCAGCATTATTCGAACGGAATTATGAAATTATTAAGCCCGAAAAATTTCCGGATGAGACGTTGAATTACGATTTAATTATCCTTGATGGAATAACACATAACCGGTATAAGAATGTTCTGGTGGATGAAAAAGCGAGGGTAAATCCTTTGTTTCTTCCGGTATTAATCTTAACTGGTAAGAAGGATGTTGACATTGCTGCCAGTTTTCTTTGGAAAACGGTGGATGAAATGATTGTTCTGCCGGTCAATAAAACCGAATTGCATGCACGGGTCGAAATGCTTTTACGGACCCGGAAACAATCGATAGAACTGGATAACGCGCATGAAAAATTACATAAACAGAGCAGCGAACAATTAAATATTGCCTTAAAATCGGCCAATATTGGGCTATGGGACTGGAACCTGGAAACAGACAAGGTATATTATTCTCCGGAATGGAAAAAGCAAATTGGCTATAAGGACGATGAGATTTCGAATGAACTTACCGAATGGTCAGACAGGGTACACCCCGAAGATATCGAAAGATGCCAGAAAACCATCCATGAATTTTTGAAAACCCCGTGGCCCGATTATAACCTTGAATTCCGTTTTCGCCATAAAAATGGCAATTACCTGTGGATTTATACGCAGGCATCGCTCATTAACAATAGCCAGGGAGAGCCTGTTCAAATGATTGGTTCGCATGTCGATATTACCGAATGGAAGCAGTTGAGGGAGGAACTCCGCATGTTGAATTCGGAGCTTGAACAGAAAGTAAAACAACGAACGGCGCAGCTTGTAGTAATTATTAAGCAGCTCGAAGCCTTTACCTATTCTGTTTCGCACGACCTGAAATCACCTCTGCGCGGCATTGATGGCTACAGCAAACTACTGTTCGATTTGTATGGAAACAGTTTAAATGACGAGGCAAGGCACTTTATTTCAACAATTCGAAGTTCAACAAAGCAAATGAACCAGTTAATCGTTGATCTTCTTCAGTATTCACGCCTGGAACTGGCCGATGTTCAACGCGAACCGGTAGAAATCAAATCGGTGGTTGATTCATTTTTACAAACCCAAGAGGATGAAATTAATTCTCATCATTTCCTGGTTGTAATCAATTTTCCTGAAACTACGCTGATGGCCGATTCAACCGGAATTCAGATTGTATTGAGAAACCTGATTGAGAACGCCATTAAATTTTCAAAATCGGTTCCAAACCCTGAAATCAACTTTGGTCTGGAAGAGAAACATGAATCGTGGATACTTTCAGTAAAAGATAATGGTGTAGGTTTCGACATGAAATACAGCCAACGGATTTTTGAAATTTTTCAACGGCTGCACCGCGCCGAAGAATACCCCGGTACTGGCATTGGCCTCGCCATGGTTAGCAAAGCAGTACAACGCATGAATGGTAAGGCATGGGCAGAGAGCCAGCCCGGCCATGGAGCAACATTTTATATTGAAATACCAAAATCACATTAAATAATGGAAGCAATTAACTCTTTTCAACCGATACTTCTGGTGGAAGATAACCCGGTTGATCTTGACCTTACACTTCGCGCTTTTTCATCGCGCAAATTGACTAATCCTATAGAAATTGCTCGCGATGGAGAAGAGGCGTTGGCATACATCGAAAAATGGGAGAAGGGCGATCCCCGCCCGGTTGTTATTCTGCTCGACCTGAAACTACCCAAAATAAACGGGCTGGAAGTACTGGAAGTAATCAAGAAGCATCCCGAGTTTAAAACTATTCCCGTAGTCATTTTAACCACCTCGTCAGAAACCAGCGATATGAAAACCGCCTACCAGCTTGGGGTAAACTCTTACATTGTGAAACCTGTGGATTTTGACAAGTTTATTGAAGTAGCTACACATATTGAATTGTATTGGGGTGTGCTGAATAAGCCCCTGTAACAACCTGATTTATGAGAATACTTATCTTAGAAGACAACCCGGTTGATGCCGATTTGAGTAGGAGGGCAATCACCAACGCATTTGACAATTGCATCGTTGAAATTGCACCTACCTTAAAGCGCGCAAGGGAATTGCTGGAATGTGAACCGCCCTTTCAATTGGCACTGTTGGATATGAATTTACCCGATGGCAATGGGCTGGAAATTCTGACAGAGATTAGAAAGAACAAGCTTAAAATGGCCGTGGTGGTATTTACAGCGACTGGCAACGAAGAGGTTGCTGTTGCCGCATTGAAAGCGGGCGCGAACGATTATATCGCCAAACGAACAGGATATACCGAGCAACTACCAACCGTGATGCGGTCAACATTGGATAACTATAATCAACAGGTACAGCAACAGAACGAAACGATTGGTGTTTTGTACATTGAGCACAATAGCATTGATATTGATTTGACCAACCGACACCTGAAAAAATACGCCCCAAATATTCAACTCGAAATTGCATCTACTGCCGAAGCTGCCATAAAGTTGATTCTAAAAGAAAAGGGCGTCAATCCATGTGATTACAATTACAGGGTTATCCTTATGGATTACCGCTTGCAAGGAATGAGCGCACTCGATTTTATAAAAATAATCAGACAGGAAATAAAAATCGATATCCCCATTATCATTGTAACGGGACAGGGCGATGAAGAGATTGCTGCACAAGCCCTTAAGCTTGGGGCAACCGATTATATTACTAAGAGTGAGAACTATTTATTCAGGCTTCCCACCTTAATCCAAAGCGCATACCAGCAATGCGAATTAATGAGAAAACAAGCTAAAATTGCCGAAAGTGAATCCAAGTATCGTTTACTTGCCGAAAACTCAGGGGATGTGATTTTTACCCTCGATTTCAACTTAAATTACACCTTTGTCAGCCCGGCGGTTTTTAAACTCAGGGGATTCACCGTCGAAGAAACACTAACCCAGAATATCGCAGAAACGCTTACTCCCGATTCATTCAATAAAATTAAACAGGTAGTCGATACGGTTCTGCCCGCTGTTTTAAGTGGTGAAAAATTAACCGAGCCGATTATTAGAGAATTAAAGACCATTCGGAAAGACAAAACGATAATTTGGGTTGAAGTAACAGCAACACCACTCAATGACGACGATGGAAAACCCATCGGCATTCTGGGTGTTACCCGCGACATTTCGAAACGGAAAGCCGCCCAGGAAGAATTACAGGTCCTTTCAAAAGCTATAACACAAAGCCCCGATTCTATTGTCATTACCGATTGCGACGGAAATATCAGATTTGTAAATCCAAAATTTTCCAAGCTTACCGGTTATACTTTTGATGAGGTTATCGGACAAAATCCGAGGTTGCTCAATTCCGGATTACAGCCTAAAACCTATTTCAAAAAACTTTGGGATACAATACTTTCCGGAAATGAATGGCATGGTGAATTTAATAATCGCAAAAAGGATGGTAGTTTGTACTGGGAAAATGCCAGCATATCGCCGTTGACCGACGAGGATGGAAATATTACTCATTTTGTGGCAGTTAAGGAGGATATTACTGAAAAGAAAAAAATGATTCAGGAATTAATTGAATCAAAAGAAAATGCAGAAGCCGCGAATATGCTTAAAACAGCTTTTCTTAATAATATTTCACACGAAGTCCGCACGCCACTCAATGGTATTCTTGGTTTTGGCGAACTGATTGCACAGCACGAACTTAAAAAAGAGGATAAACAATTATACCTCACGATATTGCGTAAAAGCAGCGACAGACTAATCAACACAATCACCGATTATATGGATATTTCGCTGATAACATCGGGAAATATGACGGTTACCAAAAAGCAAATCTATCTGTCTCAAATTATTGATAGTGTTTTTGTTGATTTTGAACAAAAATGTATTGAAAAAAATCTGAAGTTAAATCTGCTGGCACAAGGTTGTGATGGACAAATTTTTGAAACTGACGTTGATTTACTGCGAAAAGTTTTAACTCACATCATGGATAATGCCCTGAAATTTACTGATACGGGGTATATTACTTTCGAATGCCGGTTAACAGATAACACGGTTGAGTTTATTGTTGAAGACTCCGGCTGTGGTATAGGAAAAGATATGCAGCAAATGATTTTCGAAAACTTTGTGCAGGAAAATTATAGTATCGCCCGAAGTCACGAAGGCAGTGGGCTGGGTCTCTCAATTTCAAAAGGTATTGTTGAATTGCTTGGCGGAAAAATAAAGTTGGAATCGGAAAAAGGAACAGGCACGAAAGTTCAGTTTTCCCTGCCCCTGCAAGCAAACCCGATGAATTTTGAAAAATCAGTTGATTTAAAAGTCAATTCAGAAAAATTACCAACGGTTCTGGTTGTTGAAGATGATGAAGACAGCAGATTCCTCCTTGAAATAATGCTTGATGATACCGGGCTAAACCTGATTATGGCCGAAAATGGAGGTATCGCAATCGATAAATTCAACAGTCATCCAGAAATCGATTTGATATTGATGGATTTGAGACTTCCGGTGATGGATGGTTTTGAGGCAACACGTAAAATAAAGAAAGTGAAACCATCGCTTCCCATAATTGCTGTTACTGCTTTTGCTTTGCATGGCGATGAAAATGAGGCGATGAAAGCCGGGTGCGATGACTATTTCTCAAAGCCATACAACAGAAAAACACTACTTGAAAAAATCGGAAAATTTGTGAACCTGAAAATGACAGGAGAGAATAGTTAAATTGAGGCTGACCAAAAAGCAAGTAAAATGAAAAGTCTGCTTATAATTTGTAAGTTCCTGACCCCTCCTAACCTCCCCAAAGGGGAGGAATTGTCCCCCTTTGGGGGATTTAGGGGGTCAAAATGTAAAATAACTTTCAAATCGTTAGTAAACGGGTTTCATAAATTACTTTTTGGTCAGCCCCCGGCAACTGACAATTAAAATCGAATACTTTATATACCGGACGAAAAATATACGTTGAATAATAATCGTATTGAAAATCAACCTTATGAACCAAATTAATCAGTTGCCCGGAATCATTGACAACCGGCGACAAATCAAAAACATTTTTATTGCCGGTGGAGTCGGGGCCATCATTGCTTTACTCTTCATTTTTCTCGATGTTGCAATTGGCAACATCACCGGAGGCAATCTTTCCGGGCTTCCGCAAACTGCTGTTGAACGTTTTAATGAGTTTCAGCAAAACACTTTACTGGGTTTGTATCATCTCGATTTGCTGAATATGGTTGTGCAGATAATACTGATTTTGCCCTGGTTTGCACTTTATATGGCACATCGTGACGCAAACCACGGTCTTGGAATGCTTTCGCTTATCTTTTTCCTTTTGGGTTCGACCATTATGGTGTCTGGCAATACAGCACTGCCAATGCTGGAACTTAGCCATAAATATTTTGCCACTGCCGATGTATCGCAAAAAATGCTTTATGCCGCCGCTGGCGAATCGTTGCTGGCAATGGGCGCACATGGCAGCCCCGGTATTTTTATCGGATTTTTTATTCCGAATATTGCTAACCTGATACTATCGGTTGTAATGGTAAAGGGAGGAATTTTCAGCCGTCTGAACGGATGGTTAGGGATAGTCGGCAGCATATTTATGTTGCTTTATGTGGCGCTGGTTAATTTTGTACCGGGAGTTGAAAAAATGGCAACAGCCTTTGCAATGCCGGGCGGTTTGCTGCTGATGGCCTGGATGATAATGTTTACGGTGAGACTGTTCAAAATGGCAAAATAAAAAGTACAATTTTAATAACTAACCAATGAACGATTTTTACGAAGAAAAAAATTTGGATTCCAATGCTTTTAAGTCAGGCTTTTACATTTCAGTTTCTACAGTAATCATCACGCTTATTACATTTGGTATCGCCATTTTTACCCCGCCGTTATCAGGGCCTTTCTGCGCGGGCAACTGCTTTCAGTATCCATATTCAGAAATTGCTGGCAGGTTTCCGCGTGATTATTACTGGATGTACCCGGCAATGCTGATGTTGTTTTCGTACCTGGTTTTAATGATGCATGTTCACCATACTGTACCTTACATCAAAAAGCTGTACAGCACAATTGGCGTTGCATTTGCAGTTATGGCAACGCTCATTTTATCTGCTGATTATTTTATTCAGGTTTCGGTAATTCAACCCAGTATTCTGGCGGGCGAAACCGAAGGAATTGCATTGTTAACCCAGTTTAATCCGCATGGAATTTTTATCGTTTTGGAAGAATTTGGTTTTCTATTGATGTCCATCTCTTTTTTCGCACTGTTTCCGGTTTTTGGTGGAAGAACAAAATTGGAAAAAGCAATTAAGCTTACAGTCATTGCCGGTTTTGCTCTTGCAGTAATTGCCTTTGTACTCATCTCCATAAAACATGGAATCCATCGGGAATACCGGTTTGAAATTGCGATTATTACAATTACCTGGATTGAAACAATCGTTTTGGGAATTTTACTTGCCCGTTATTTCAAAAATCAATTTAAACAGATAAAAAACTTGTAGGATGATATTCTTTTTGTTGATCGCAGGCCTTTTTGCAGGATTCATTTTACTGTATTTATTTATCCTCCGACCAAAACATTTACGCTGGGGGGCAACAAACGACGAAATAAAATTGGCTTTGCCCGGTGATGAAGTTAATAACAACCCCGATTTTAATGCGACGCGGGCTATTACCATCAACGCAGCCCCCGACGAAATCTGGAAATGGATCATCCAGATTGGCTCGAATCGCGCTGGCTGGTATAGCATCGACTGGATAGACAATGGAAACACACCAAGTTCCGCTGAAATTCTGCCTGAGTTTCAGAATATCTTTATCAATCAGTTTATTCCTTTTACCCCTGACCAAAAGAATGGAATGTGGGTAAAAGATTTTAGACCATCCGATTTTATTCTTTGGATCGACAAATCACAGTCATCAACATGGTTGTGGAAACTGCTGCCTGAAGCTGATGGCAAAACAAGACTGCTAACCCGTTTGCGCACCAGATATGAATGGAAAAGTATATGGATTATATATTTTTTGATTTATGATTTCGGAGATATTTTTATGATGAAAAAGTGCATGAAAGGAATTAAAGAAAGGGCAGAGAAAAACAAAAAATAAACGATTAACCAATGAATATTACAGGCAACAGGCACAAATTAACAGCTGACGGTTTATTTTTAGCAGAAAGTGGAACCCAACATGCCCAATCGATTTTATTTCTTCATAGTTCAGGCTCGAACAGCGGAATGTGGACAAAGCATTTTGCCGTGTTCGAAAAATCGTTTCATTGTATTGCCCCCGACTTCCCGGGTCACGGCAAAAGCAACTCCATCGCATGGACAACAATTGACGAAACAACCGACAGCATTGCTAAAATCATCAAAAATAAATGCCGGGGCAGCGTGAATGTGGTTGGTGTTTCGCTTGGCGGAAGTATAATCTACAGGCTTATGGAGAAATACCCGGAGTTAATTGATAAGGTAATTATTGATGGTGCCAGCCCGGTTCCAATAAAAGGCCATAGGCTTGTAATTTTTGGAGTAACGGTAACTTCTCCGTTGCTCAGAACCGGGTTTATGATAAAAATGATGGCGAAGGGTTTGAAAGTACTTCCTGAAGAGTTTGATTCATTTAAAAAAGGTTTTGAAAACACATCGCCAAAGTCGTTCCGGCGGGCGATGGTGCAGGCAAATCGCTTAAAATCTGATATTGACAGCCGCCAGGTAAAAATCCCCGCTTTCTTTGTTTCAGGCGAAACCGAATCAGAAACAATGCATCGGTTTCATCAGAAATTTGCAGAGAAAATACCCGGAAGTGAATGTGCCGTTTATCCTCAAAAAGGTCATGCCTGGTTGGTTGAAGACATTGAAACGCATATTGAGCTGTTACGATACTGGTTCTTTGACGGTGAGTTTCCTGTGAAATTAAGACGGATTTCTTAAGACGGGTTTTTGTGCGATGAAGCGCACCCCTGTGTTTGTTCCAATCATCCGTTTTCCTGTTTTTAACATCGATTATTGAAAAGTACAAGAACCAATGGAACTTCAAATCATTCAAAACAAAATTTACGAAATACGCGGCCAGCGGGTGATGCTCGATTTTGATTTGGCCAGGTTGTATAACGTGGAAACAAGAGTGCTAAATCAGGCAGTTAAAAGAAATATCGAACGATTTCCTGAAGATTTTATGTTTCAATTAAATGAAGTCGAGTGGAATAATATGTCATCACAATTTGTGATGACATCAATATCGAAACGCCCCAAATCAGCACTACCACTAGCTTTTACTGAACATGGTGTAACAATGTTGTCAAGCGGGTTAGAAATTACAATGCACGGCAGTGTTTAAAAAATGAAAGATTTAACTGTATAATGAACAGAATAAAACAAAAGAAATTGGATATTTGACAATTAAATGAAATTTATAAAAATGGAAACATTAAGTGTCGAAATCAGGAATTCCAAGGTAAAGAGAATCCTGAAAGAATTGGAAGCGTTGAACCTGATTAAAATAAAACCAAAATTAACTTTGAATACGCTACTGATTAAGCTGCGGAAAAATGCTGATACTGCTCCTTCGCTTGATGAAATTACGGCCGAAGTTGAACAAGTCAGAAAAATGAGGTATGAAAAAGGCTCATAGGATAATTATCGATACAAATTTGTGGATCAGCTTTTTGATTACTAAGCAATTCCTGTTTCTTGACCAATTATTTGAGTTAGAAAAAGTACAATTAATATTCAGCCCGGAGCTTCTCGGTGAATTTCTCGAAGTAACGAGTCGGCCAAAACTTAAAAAATATTTTGAACCTGCTGATGTTGAACGATTAATGGAAATATTAGAGAAAAATGCCGAAATCATTGATGTTACTTCAAAGGTTAATCAATGCAGGGATGAGAATGATAATTTCTTACTTTCGTTAGCCAAAGATGGCAAAGCCGACTATTTAATTACCGGCGACAACGATTTATTGGTTATGAAAACATTTGAAAAAACTGAAATAGTTACAATTGAAAAATATAAAAACATAGTATTTAAATAAAACATCAAAGAGAGAATTAACTGATTTTTAAAAATATAACATAGCATTCTGCTATTGTTCGCACACTCGAAACCTAGGAAATTTCAATAACGCGAACGCAAGAATTGAATCAATAAGCGAATGCTCGCGCCAAACGGCGTGGGCTTTTGACTTATCATTCTTGCGTGGGCTTCCTAGGGCCTCGGGTGTGGGTAGGTTGGGGTCCACGCTTTTTTTGTGGGTTTTGGTTACCTGAACATTGCCAGATGTGCAAACTAAAACTTATGAGCAGCCCGACTTCCTTCCATAATATTCTAAAAGTAATTGTCCCGCAAAAGGTTATCAGCCAAAGAGGAGGTAACCATGCTTAATACCATTATTAATCAAAAGAAAAATTTCTGGTTGCAATCTGAAGATTGTGCTGTTAAAGATTTGGTTAGTTACATCCGAAACAATGGACAATTGCGCGATACACAAATTGAAGCCATAGAAACTTATTTGTTTTTGAAGGTGAAAGGAAAGAATAAACCGTTGTGGCAATTGTTTTCAGAAGGGTTTTTCTCGACAGAACTTGACTTGTCAAAGTTAAACATCAACCAATCGGCGAGAGAATATTTATCAGAAAACAGAAGCGCTTTAGCTTTGTATGATTTCGCAAAGCAGCAGAAAATTGAGGGTTTGGAGAAGGAAATCATTAAAAATCCGACGACTTTAGACTACGACACAATTATTAAAAGCATTTTCTACAATGTCAGCTATGCCGACTATTTATTGAGTTTACCAATGGGTGCCGGAAAAACTTTTTTGATGGCTGCCTTTATTTATCTCGATTTATATTTTGCAGACAACGAACCTGAAAATAAAATTTTTGCACATAATTTTCTGGTACTTATCCCTTCCGGACTAAAATCGTCAATTGTACCCAGTTTAAGGACAATTCAGAATTTCGATCCTTCCTGGGTTTTGCCTGAACCATCTGCCAGTAAGCTCGAAAGGCTATTGCGTTTTGACGTGCTTGACGAACAAAAATCAGCGAAGAAGAGCAACAAAGCAAGAAACCCCAATGCTCAAAAAGTAAATGCGTGTTTACCAAATCCCTTCGGACATGTATTTGTTGTGAATGCAGAGAAGGTGATTTTAGAAAGCTTTAAATTCAATGCACAAACCGTGTTGGAATTGGACGAGGAGGAAAAGGATACATCTAACGATTTAAAAAGGTTGTTTGGTCAGATTCCAAATCTTTCAATACTCATCGACGAAGTTCACCATGCTGCTACCGATGAGGTTAAACTTAGGCAAGCCGTAAATTATTGGCATAGCAAAGGAAACATTACTACTGTTTTAGGTTTTTCGGGAACACCTTATCTGCAAGGGGCAGAAATCATAAAAGCCGGAAACTACTCGTTTAAGTTTTCACAAATTACCAATACCGTTTATTATTATCCCTTGGTGACGGCAATTAAGAAATTCCTGAAAACGCCAACGGTAAAAATCGGCGAAAATCTTGACCGTTTTCAAATCATACAAAAAGGAATAGCTGATTTTGATTCTCGATACAAGTCAAAAGTTTACGACAATGGCGCTATTGCTAAAATTGCAATTTATTGCAGCAATATTGAAGTGCTGGAAGAAGAGGTTTACCCATTTTTAACAGGTGAATTAAAAATCAATCCTGAAGAGATATTGAAGTTTCATGGAGGCAATAAGTCTTACTCTTTGCCCAAAGAAAATGAATTGGAATTTCGCTCACTGGATTCGTTTCTCTCAAAGAAAAGATATATTCTCCTAGTTCAGGTTGGCAAAGAGGGGTGGGATTGTCCGAGTCTGACCGCAGTGATTTTGTCGCAAAAAGGCGATAGTCCGCAAAACATGGTGCTTCAAACATCATGTCGTTGTTTGCGCCAGGTAGATAAAGACAGGGAAGAAACCGCACTGATTTGGTTGAATAAAGACAATGCTGATACCTTGAACAAGCAATTGAAACAAGAACAAAACAGCAGCATTGATGAATTAAATAAAACCCGGCGCACCGGAAATGCTGAAATGATTGAGCGCCATTCAAGAATGGATTACCTGCAATTACCCAAAGTAGAATTCTACCAGATGAAGATTACTTATCAATCGGTTGATGAAGAAGAAACTGCCAACACCGAAGCAAAGTTAAAAACGGTAATAAATTCCATCGACGATTTTAAAATTACAGCATTAATTACCACCAGTGATATTTCCAATATTGACACTGGTAGTATTGACGTTTTAAATGAAACAGGTATAGCCATCGCCAATTACAACCAATGGCTTTTTGAAATTTCGCGGCAAAGCTTTGATCATATTCCGGAAATTCAATTGCATCATTTTGACTGCGAACTCAAAGAAATCTTTGAGATGATTTCGTTTGAAAAGGATGGACAACGCTATTTCAACGAGCTTTACGATTTGTATTCGATTCAATCAAAAATCAGGCTGGCATTTAGCATTAAAAAAACCTTACAAACCGAAGCAGAGGTTATTCCCCAAAAGGCAGAACTACTGGTTGCTGGAAAGCTGAACAAAATTGAGAAAAATCCAAAGCTTTATCCCGATTATGAAGAAGCAATCAGGATTCTGGAATTAGATAAAAACGATACTCCAATTGATATTGACCTTTCCGAAATTCAGAATGCTTATGAAACCATGAAACAAACGATGGAAGCTCAAGGCATGGGGCAGTTTGTTCAATCGTTCGACAGTTTTAAAAAACAATTCGAAGCTCCGAAAACGGTAAAACTAAAAGACCATACTTTTCATTATTTGCCTTACAATTTTGGCACAAGCAGCAGCAGTGGGTTTGAAGCCGAAGCGTTGCAAAAGGCTTTGCAACTTAGCGATTTCAACATGAAGCAATTGGAAATTTACTACAATGGCGAGCCGGGACTGACAGAATTTGTGATTAATTGCTTTGCCAAAGAAGGAAAGTACTGGAAAAATGTTGGAAAATATACCACCGATTTTTTGGTTGTAAAGCGAACAGAAAAAAACAAAATTCATAAGGCGTTGCTTGTCGAAACCAAAGGAAAAATCTACGCCGAGGATAAAGTTTTTCAACGAAAGAAAAGATATATCGAGAACGAGTTTCTAAAACTCAATGCTGAAAAATTCGGTTACCAGCGCTTCGACTTTCTTTATCTGGAAGACGGGAAAGACATTACAGCGAACATTAGCAAATTGAACAACAAGATAAACCAATTCTTTAACGATTAATTATGCCAGTCAAATACATTCCCTATTATCCGAACACCATAGAAGGTCAGGCCGTTTTAGACAATATTACCCGCACACAACGGGTTCTGCGCTACCGCGAAAACGACAAAGTTTACGACCGTATCAAACGTGGAATGCCTTATTTCGAAGTTGAACCAATAGAAACGGTTGGTGATGAATCTGAAAATCTGGTGATACGTGGCGAATGTATTTCGGCTTGTGCTTACCTCAAAGAGCAAGGCATAAAAGTGGATTTGGTTTATATTGACCCACCGTTTGCAAGCGGTGCTGACTATGCAAAAAAAGTCTATTTACGCAAAAATCCTAAATTGGCTGAAAAAGTCGCAGCAGCCGAACAAGAAATGGATTTGGAAGAACTTAAGGCATTTGAGGAGAAAATGTATGGAGATATCTGGCAAAAGGAAGATTACCTGAATTGGATGTATGAAAACCTAATGGCTATTAAGAGTGTAATGGGTGAAACTGCAAGTATTTACGTTCATTTAGATTGGCATATTGGTCATTATGTGAAAATAGTAATGGATGAGGTTTTTGGAGAAGACAATTTTTTGAATGAAGTCATCTGGTATTACTCGAATAAAATGAGCCGAAATAGTAAGGATTTTGCTAGAGCTCACGATAGTTTATTCTTTTATAAAAACTCGGATGAGAATGTTTTTACGGAAATAAAAATTGAAAGAGATGAACCCGTTATGCAAAGTAAAAGGGTCTGGACAGGTCAAAAAAATATGAGAGCAAGGGATGAAGATGGAAATATTATATATGAATTGTCTTATGAAGTAAAAGCCAATGATGTATGGGACATACCTTATGTAGCTTCTACAGACAAACAAAGAGTTGATTACGCGACCCAAAAACCAGAAGCACTGTTACAACGAATTATAGATGCAAGCAGCGAAATAGGAATGGTTGTGGCTGATTTCTTTGGAGGAAGTGGTGTTACAGCAAAAGTAGCCAACGATTTGGGTCGTAAATTTATTCATTGTGATATTGGCATCAATAGCATTCAAACGGTAAGAGACAGACTGAAAGAATCCAAGGCTAATTTTCAAATTTTGGAAATTAAAGACGGGGTAAGTTTATTCCGTAATCCACAGCAGACGATGGATAAATTGGCAATGCTTATTCCCGGTTTGCAAAAAGGAGTAAAAGGCATCAACGATTTTTGGTTTGGAGCAATCACCAAAAGCGAAGAAGGTACAGTGCCAGTGTATGTGCCAAATCTGCTTAATACACAGGAGAAAGTGCTGGATATTCCGTTGATAAACACAATCGTCAATCAGGAATTACAAAATCTGGAAGTCAATGCAAAAAAAGTAATCGTTTATTATATCGACATCGACGACCAAAAAGCATTGGGAAAATTTATCAAAGACAACAATGCCACCGAAATCGAGGTAGAACTTAAAGACTTGAAAAACCTGCTTCACGATGTTGTATTTGAGGATATTGTAGAATTTGGAATATCACAATCAGATATTGGTTATATCATTGAAATTACAAAATTTATTAGTGACAGGCTAATTCAGAAAATCAGCGAGTTTAATCAGAAAGGAAATTTACAATCCTTATCTAAGGGTAAGAAGTTTGAACCAATAAGTATTAGCGAAGAAGGTCTCGAACTCATAGAACTCATAGCACTTGATTGTAAAAACTCAACCGGACAATGGCACAGTACCGCTGAAATAAAAATCGACAAACTCGGCTATGTTATCAAAGATGGCTTAAAAACAAAGGAATTTTGGGATGGAAAAATAACCTGTATTGAAACACCGAAACGGATAAAAATCAGGAATATCAGTGGCGATGAAACGATTAGAATACTTGAATAGTTATAGATATTTTAAGAATTGACAACAGCAAAATCATTGAGGTGGTTGTTCAATAAAAAAGGTATAATCCGATTCTACAATCAATATTTCGGCTAAAGCCAAAAATCATATCGAATATCAAATCAACGCCATAAATGGCGTTGCTAATCAGGCGCGTTTTAAAATATAAACAGGGTTATTCAAGGACAAAAAATCAAATTCATACCAAATCAAATTCACACAAAATTAAATCTGAAAGTTAATCAATTGGCTTACCCATTCTGATAAGGTGTTTCCCCTCCCGGATAACCCCGGCACCCCTCCCGGATTGAGTTTTTCCCCGGTCGGATAGGCAAATGCCCCGCCCGGATTGAAGTTTTTTTGAAAACGGATAGGGTTGGCAGTCGGTCGGATAGGTTGGCGGGCCAGCCGGATTGAAATTCCCGGCTCCCGGATAACCTGATGACCCTCCCGGATAGCAGTTTTACCCGTCCGGATAAGGTGGTGACCCTCCCGGATAGGTGTTTCACCCGGTCGGATAGGATGGTGACCCCTCCAGATAGGGTACGGGAATAAAAAGAGGCTATCCCAAAAGGACAGCCTCAATTTTACAATGTCAAACAATTCCCAAAAAAACGGTCGCCATCTCCCTGGCGGGAAATTTCAAAAATTAATCAGTTTGCGAATCTGCGGGTGGTTGTGGTGTATCTGAGTTGTTGTTTTTTTGCCGCAGGTAATCGCTGCGGTAGCCTTTCAGTCGTTTTTCGTTTTTCCAGAAAACATATTTTCCGGCATCCCTGATTTCGTCAACCATTTGTTTCAGGTAAACAAAGGCTTTGTCGCGTATCATTTTTGTTTCGCTTTGAACTGATTTGTCGCCATTGGCGGCAGCCAGCAGTTCGGCCATTGCAGCCGATTTTTCGGCAGCCACATCAAGTTTGCTTAAATCGAACCCAATGTTTTGCAGCAGCGCAGTGTTGTTTTTACCCAGCACCGAGAGGTCGTTTAAATCCTGAATCATATCGCTGTTGGTATTGCCGTCGGCAATTGCAGCCACGCGGGCAGTAAGCGATGCCTCGTTGCGGAAAGCATACCTGAAAGTATGCACCAATTCGTCGCGCAGGTCAAAAGCGAGTGGCGACTGAATTCCCCATTCGCGTTGTGCATCCAGTTGAGCATTACGATCTTTAAACCATACCGATTGTGCTTCGCGCAGTGCACCGGCGCGCACCGCCATGTCACCAATTTTTACTTCGGTAATTCCAACAGCAGCCAATGGCACCAGGTCCATTATGCTCCATTTCCCAAGGTTTTCTGCTTCCTGCAGGTACACATCCACCGGAATGGTTGGTTCAACTGCATCTTTGTCGGGGATGGCCTTAATTTCCCCGATTTTTGCATTGTAATCATCAATGTTAGCCATAAATTTTTACTTTTAAACGGTTTTTAATGGCCCGTTAAAGGGCGTTATTTATCTCACTTCCGGCGGGTGTTTACGGCACCTGCCGGTTTTATTTCCGGGTAGTTCTTAAATTGTAAAACTTCTTTTCTTTTGTTTATACTCCCGGTTTTCCGGGCAGGGTTTTCTGCTGATTGCTTATTGTTTATTTTACGGGTTATTGTTTTTACCTGTTGTTTAACGTTTTGTGCTCCCGAAGGTAAGCCATTTTACAAAACAAGTCAATAGATTATGTTGTAAAACATAAATTGCGATTAAACCGTTGGCAGCGGTATCACATGTATAGAAAAATGATGATTCAATGCGATATTCGATCCTGTTGCCGCACGAATGCTAAGAAAATTATCGGATATATTCAGGCAGACTATTTACAGCTGTTTTGTAATCATTATGTTGTTGACAGTATAAAAGACGGATGGAATACCGATGTTTAAGCTATGTTGTATAGCTTTCCGGCAATAAGTCAGTTTAAATTTTTAGTTTGTTGAATTATTGTATTGATATGCAGCTTTTTTTAGCCTGTCCATAATGGCAATACCCAATCCTTTTTCTTCAACAGGTTCTATGTAAATACGCTGCACGATTTCATCCTCTTCCATGGCATGAAGTGAGGCGAACAAGTTGGCAGAAATCTCAATTTTATTGTGGGATTGAGAAGTATAGATAACCGTTTTTGATAAGTTCCCGGCTTTATTCTTCCCATGTAAAATCAGCCCGGAGAATTCAGGTAAGCTTTCTAACGGTTCATTAATAATAAACAGTGGTTTTTTTGGAGAATAATGACTTTTAAGCAAGCCGGGTGAAACTAATTTTTCGGGTTTTGTGCTATTGAAAATAAAGGTATTTGGCAATGCTTTTTCTATATCGTCCAATGTAATAAACCCGGGACGCAACAACCGACAAGTATTTCCTTCGATAGAAACAATGGTAGATTCAATCCCAACCGATGTATTGCCACCATCTAAAATGTAATCGACATTGGGTAATTGTTTTTTAACATGATGTGCATTTACCGGGCTAAGTTGCCCGAATTTATTGGCACTCGGTGCTGCTATCGGGCACCCGGCCTGTTTTATTAATTCAAGTGCAATTGAATTATCGGGCATGCGAATCCCTACGGTGTCGAGTCCTGAGGTAACAATATCGGGAACAACAACGCTTTTGGGCAGCACAAGGGTTAACGGACCCGGCCAAAAATGTTTAGCCAAACGCATTATATTTTCATTGATACCTGCACATAATGTTGAAAGGTCGTCGAATGAAGCTATGTGTACAATTAATGGATCGAAAGATGGGCGTTCTTTTAGTTCGAAGATTTTTGCAACAGCAAAAGGGTTAAGTGCATTTGCACCTAACCCGTAAACTGTTTCTGTGGGGAAGGCTACCAAACCCCCATTTTTAATTATTTGCGCAGCTTCGCTAATACTATTCTTAGTCATTAATCAAATTGTTATCGGCTTCTTCCAATTCATTTCTCTTTTTGTCATGATAATCAATAATCCGTTTTTGAATGTCAGGGTTTGATAAACCAAGTATTTTTGCCGCTGCCAAAGCTGCATTTTCGGGGCTTAAAATTGTTAAAGGTGCAACACCCGAAGGCATACGGATACTCGAATATAAATCGGCACCTCCAAATTTATCGCTGTAGGGCGGGCAGGCAATTACAGGGCAGTGTGTTTGAGCATCGGTAAAGCCACTGAGTGCATTGCTCATACCGGCAATGGTGATGAAAACCACGTTCTCCTTCTCGTACTCCTTTATCAGGTTGTAACATTTTAATGGTACTTTATGCGCCGATGCTATTCTGGAAATCGTCGCAATTTTAAATAGCTGTAATACGCTGCTTATCTGATTAGCCCATTCAAGGTCGGCCTTAGAACCCATTATTATCACCACTTTGCTCATAATCTTCTATTTTATTAAATGAATATTCGTATTGGTAACTCATCGGAATAATTTCATTGTATTCTTCAATACTTGCATTCGATAAACAAGCATCAATAATACGTTTGCCAGTGCCCAATAAATCTTCTTTTAAGTATTTCTGTAATTCTGTTTTAAAAAAATCCCGCAGCATTTCCGCTCCGGTATCATAACCCTCGAACCCAACTTCGGGTTGATTGTAAACTTTTAAAAACCGCGATGGAATTTTTGAGCCTTCAAGGGTAAGATAATTTAATTCGTAACCTAAAAGCGGGCACCTGGCTGCCTGATACTGGTCCGTTCTAAGTCGTGCAGCACCTCGTCGTGTAAGGTACTCTCGCATAAGAAGCTGTGGTTTAAACCCAACCTGCCATACGCCAATATTTTGATTGGGAACCAATGTAAAAGTGGTCCGCGGTGTGTCAATGATTTGTTTCAGCAACATGTTTGCCTGAGGCACCCTTTTTCCGGTAGCGAAAGGCCAATAGGAACCAACCCCTTCACTTTCCATACCTCCCGAACTCACAATACTTGGGTTGTTATGACCCCGTGGTGCAACCAGTCGCCACAACCACGCAAGGGCAGGTGGCAATACATGAAATAAGCCAATAATTCCGTACGAAGGATTTTCTTTTGAACAAACTGGTGTACGTATTCCAAAACTTCGAATGTCAACCGAAACTGGCCTGTTTACAACGTTTGGCACTGTTTTACGAGGAATTATTACCCTCGGGTTGGGGCACGATTTCCCGGGTTCGTCTTGAATGTGTTCCCATATAAGAGCTGTAGAACCGGGAGTAGTTTCAATATTTAAAAACAAAAGGGGAGAAGAAGGATTAATTGTAGTCTTTTCCAACGTAGGATCGTCACCATATTGTTTTACGCTGTCAACACGAACAAACCAGGCATTTTCAGCATCTATAATCCGAAGTTTACCGTCTTTTTTCTGAACGGACGGATGGCAAAAAGCCATATCGTCGGCTACCGCATTAAATGAACAAAAACGGGGAATTGTTATGAACCTTTCTTCAGCTGTTACCAAATTGCGCCCCAATAATACACGTCCGTCCGATTCCCGGAGAATATGCTGGTGCATTTCGCTCTTTCCGCCGCCACTGGCACCTTCGTGCATAAATGTGGTTAAGTTGTCGTACGGGCTTATTGATTGTACAGCAGAACAGTGTGCAATTATCCAGTCTTCCTTCTCTGCGTGGTTAAGCATAACCCCATACAGCCCTTTTTTGGCACTTGGCCCGGGATATAAATTATAAGAATAGAGTTCGTGAATTGATTCGGTGCGGTTATGCACAACTACTTGCTTCCCGTTAAAATGGGTATGCCTGAAAACCGGTGCTACAAATATTGCAGATTTTAGTTCTGCGTTATCCTTCAATTCACCAACTGCAACCATTTCCTGGAGCATCGACAAACCCAAAGCAAAGAATGCTGCATTGGCAGGCGCAACAGCTATTCCTAACGAACCAATATTTTCCCTTCCGGCAAAGTAAAAGAAAACAGCCAGGTCCTGTTTTTTCAGCCAATCAAAGGTTTCTGTTTGCAATCCAGAAAATTCATACCCGTATTTATCGATAAAGCGTTTTTTATCAGTAGGATTACTGTCGGCAATAACCATTGTATCCGGATCCCGGCGGCGCATATAGGCTTCGGTATAATTCGCCGAAATACCATTTTTAACACGTTGTACAATTGCCTCTACATAATTGCCTTTGCCAGGTACATCATATTTCACCTCAAACTCTAAATTATCCTTTCCGTTAGTGGCAGCATTAGCCAATTCTTCGGATGTATTAAATACAGTATAGCTTTTACATTCATTTAACAATTCTGAGATATTATCTGGTACGATAATATTTTTACTTTTTAAAACAGTCAATAAATTACTCATATCTGATTATTTTTAAAGATTATCTACTACGATGCTTCAAGAAGATTAGCACACATAACCGTCTCTCTGCTTATTCCATTTTGATGCTTTTTACCATGTCTGATTAATAAATAAACAGAACTGATTCCTTTATTTAATCCGTACTGAATATCAGAAGGGTGGTCTCCAACAATAAATGAACAACTCAAATCAATATTATACAACCGGCAAGCCTTGTAAATAAAATGTATTTCTGGTTTCATAAATTCACAATTGTCATCGCTTTTATGCGGACAACAAATTCTATCTATAAAAACCGCAGCATGTTTAGCCATTGATCAAAATATTTCAATGACAAAGATAACATCAATTGCTTAATTAATGAAGTGTTGCTTAATTGAATTAATGAATTAATAAGATGGAGGAGATTGAACCCAAATAATTTCACTTACACCATCGAAATAATTTATAGCATTAAATTGAGATTTAGCGTTAAAGTAGATATTGTCGCCAGATTTCAGAACAAAACTTTTTCCGTCCAAATCGAAACGAATTTCACCTGAAAGTACATAAGAGAAAATCTGACCAAAAGCAGAAGCAAAAAATCCATCTATCGCAGATGCTTTTGAAAACCTTACCAGATAAGTATCCATCTGTTTGTTTGCATCGTGTTGCGATAGTAAATAGAACAATGTCCCCGACTTATTTTGGTCAATAAACTTAATATCTGATTTATATACTACCGGATTATTTGCCAATGAATCATTTTCGCCAATAAGCTCACCAACAGTAGTGTGCAGCTTGTCGGCTATGTTCTTTAAAGTAATAATAGACGGAAAGGATTTAGCTTTTTCTATCTGAGAAAGGGCACTTGGACTTATGCCAATTTTTTCAGCTAACTCGTTAAGCTGCAAACTAAACTGTTCTCTTTTTTTCTTTATTCTTTCTCCTGTTCTATTCATAAAACTCAAAACTAAGAACAGCAAAGATATAATTTAATTAATTAATGAAGTATTACTTAATCGTTTTTTTAAAACCATATGTTTGTGTAGGTGGTGGATGGACTTAAGATACATTGGCTGTAAACATTCTTTTGCAAACTGAAATATCTGTTTGTCTGTGTTGATTTTGCACTGTGGCTTTAGCCTGGTGATGAAAAATAAAAGACATCCCGTAATGCAAATTTCAAATGCTGAAGCATGTTTTGGAGTTAATGAGACAATATATTCTTGCCATAACTTGTTTTAAAAGTAACGGAGATTGATGATAATATGTTGAGTGCAATTCTAAAAGTACCTGCTTATTCTAAAACAATACCCGGGAGCATCAGTCAATGATTTCAATTTTCGTACTTTTGCAGCGTTAGTAAGTAAAACGGCAGGAATACCAAAATTCAGATTGTTAATGCAACTCTTTCAATATAGTCTGGTAAAAAAAGTACTCAAATCAAAATGGTTCATTTGGAGTTCAATACCTGTATTTGTTGCAGGTATAATCACGCTGGCTTATTTTTCCGGTATTAAAGATTTTCCTGTTTTTCCCAACAACAAGATTTTTGATTACCGGACTTACAATGACAGTACTGCCGGTGGCAATTCAAAAATCATCGCGAAGTTTGTTTCCGATAGCATGATTCAACTCCAATTTCAAATCAGCGATAAAATAAATAATCCGTATGTTGGGCTGAATGTCGGGCCAAAAGATGGTAAAACAATTAACCTTGAACCTTATAACGAACTCATAATAAAACTCAACGGCGCTGAACTCAACGGAATTTCGTTAGCGTTGATTACGGAAAATTCAATTACAAAAGGCGACAGGAAGAATCAGGATATTTTGTTTTACCACAATTTTAAGATTTCAACGGGAACTAATGCCTATACGATAAGCCTTGACAAATTTAAAATCCCTGACTGGTGGAGTGAGTATAACCGGATTGAAGACGCATCAACCGTGAGGTCGGAAATAAGAAATCTGAAAGCCATAAATATCAGCAGCGCTTTTACCCCTGATTCTTCAAAAATTCTTTCGTTAGAAATACATTCATTGGCATTTTCACGAAATAATCATTCGCTTTTTATCCTGATTATTGCTTTGGTTTTCGCATTCGTTCTGGTCGATTTTATTGTTGTGTACGTGGCTGAAAAAATAAAGGCGAACTGGAAAGTGATAACCATTGCCTATAAACCGGTTGAGAATAAAACCACTGAAAATCCCAAGTCAGATTTTATTGGCTTTATAAATAACAATTTCCAGAACTGCGAACTGACCCTCGATTTTGTTTCAGGCGAAACGGGAGTCAGCCAGCGCAAAATAACCAACGAAATTCAAAATCGGTTTGGATGTAATTTTAAAACTTATATCAATCGGTTACGAATCAATGAATCGAAACGTTTATTGCTGATTAAAGAACTGAATATCGGAGAAATCGCGTTTAAAGTGGGGTTTAACAACCAAAGTCATTTTAACCGGGTTTTTAAAGCCGAATTTCAGATTAGTCCAACAGAGTTCCGCGAAAAAAACAGGGAATAGCATTTCTTGTGAAAAACTATACTAATGTAGTGTTAAGCCCATAATGTGGGAACGTCATTCCGAACTTGTTTCGGAATCTGTTATTTCTCCGTAAGATGCTGAAATAAATTCAGCATGACGTTAATATTTCAAGATTAACACAACACTAATTGGGTATGATTTTATTCGTTTTACCGTTTCTGCAAACAGATTGACACTTTTTGTAAAAAGCAAATCATCGTGTACGGTTAATTTTGCACACTATCATTTTAATGATTTGATGACTAACGAATAAGTAAATTTTAGAAACTGATGAAAAAATTCTTGATTAAAGCTCCTGCATTATTACTGGCTGCAATGTTTGTTTTTTCCCTTAATCTTTTCGCACAAACCACGAATTGTTTTTTAGAGGATTTTACACCCAAAAACGCTGCTATCCCAATTTCACTTAATGCTGACAAAACAACCAGTGCACCAACTGTAACCGTCACGTTGACTTCTGATACACTGGGTCAGATTTCGAAATATGTTTTCGGGAATGCCCTCGCTGTTTGGATTGGAAATGTAACTGGCGAAGCCAAATTTGTGGAAAACACCAAATTGTTGAATCCTTCCTTAATCCGTTTCCCGGGGGGGAGCTGGTCCAATATCTTTTTCTGGAATGGGGCTCCATCAGATTTACCTGACTCTGCTTACGATTCATCGGGGAAAAGGGTAAAATTTTACGCTATTTCAGGAAAAAATGACTGGCCCACCACAACGGATAACTATTACAAATTACGCCAGCAAACCGGCTCACAAGGACTCATAACAGTCAATTATGGCTATGCCCGTTACGGGTTGAGCGATGACCCTGTAGCGCAGGCTGCTCATCATGCTGCTGAATGGGTGCGTTACGATAAGGGACGTACCAAATTCTGGGAGATTGGTAATGAAAATGGTGGTCCCTGGGAAGCAGGGTGGAAGATTAATACAAAAACCAATAAAGACGGGCAGCCTGAGATCATAACCGGACAACTTTATGGTCAGCATTCTAAAGTTTTTATTGATTCGATGAGGGCGGCAGCGGCGGAAATAGGCGCAGAAATCTATATTGGAGTGCAGGTATTGCATTTTGATGGCACAAACAGTTGGAACTCGGTTGACAGAACATGGAATGCCGGAGTTTTTGCAGCAATTGGCGATGCCGCCGATTTTTATGTGATGCACAATTATTATGGGAATGACGCAAACGCCGAGAATTTACTGACTGTTGCCTCAAACGAACCAAAGAAAAATATCAGTTTTATCAGGCAGGATATAATTAACAAAAAGGCTTTCCAAAAACCAGTGGCAGTAACGGAGTATAATATGAACAGCAATTCTGCAAACACAACTATGGGCAGATCATATATAAACGGAATGCAGGCCACGATTCTGTTTAATGAATTAATTAAGAACAATTATGGTTTGGGAGCAAGGTGGTTGCTTGCCAGCGGCGAGGATGCAATGTTTTATCTGGGAGATAACAACAGTTTAAGGTGGCAACCCCGGCCGGATTTTTATTATGCTTATTATCAGCAGAAATTTACGGGAGACCATGCAATTACGGCGACTTCTTCCAACTCCAATATTTTAGCTTATGCTACCCGTTTTGCTTCCGGCGAAACCGGTGTTGTGCTGGTTAATAAAAGTAAAACAGCCCAGGTTGTTAAAATAGACCCAAAGAATATTGGCGTTGGGAGTCAGTATTATAATTACTCGTTAACCGGTGGTACCGACAATGGTGATTTTTCGTTGTATGTTTCTGTAAACGGCGTGAGTCCGACCGGAACACAATGGGGACCCCGCGCAACTTTGGAAACGATTCCGGCAAATGCTTATTCAATTGATGAAGCTATCAAACTGAATATTCCTGCGCGTTCGGTTCAGTTTATCATGGTCGAAGCCGGCAATAACTTTTTGTATCCTACAGCTGTTACCAGTGAGTTAAAAAATGAAACGGGTTTGATGAATTATCCCAATCCGTTTTCATCCAAAACTACGATTCAGTTTCAAACAGCTTCATCAGAAACAGTTTCATTAATCGTTTTTGATCAGAATGGCAGGAAAATAGCCACAATCGTAAACGATGAGTTACCTTCGGGAAACCATCAGTTTGATTTTGACGGGAGTGCTTTGCCCGGCGGAATTTACTTTTACCAGTTAAAAGTGGGTAACAACACAAGTTTCCAAAAGATGTCGCTTGTGAAATGAAAAATTGAAGGATTCCATCTTTTCGAAAAGATGGAATCCTTCAATTTTATTAGTAGTATTCTATCTGTCAACCCATTTTTGGGTGGCTTCGGAATACCTGTCACCTTCGATTTTGATTTTTGAAGCAGCTTTGTCGATTTGATTTAATTCATCAGCCGAAAGTCTCAGATTTGCAGCGCCGATATTTTCTTCAAGCCGGTGCAGTTTGGTGGTTCCCGGAATCGGCACTATCCACGGTTTTTGTGCCAGCAACCAGGCCAGTGCCACCTGTGCCGGAGTTACCTCTTTTGTTATAGCTATTGCTGAAAGTAAATCAACCACGGCTTTGTTGGCTTTCCGATTTTCAACCGAAAAACGGGGAACTGAGCTGCGGAAATCGGTGCTTTCAAACTTTGTGTTTTCGTCAATCTTTCCGGTCAGAAATCCACGGCCCAGCGGACTGAACGGCACAAACCCGATGCCCAGTTCTTCGAGTGTGGGGATGATTTCATTCTCTGGTTCGCGCCACCACAGCGAATATTCACTTTGCAGCGTTGTAACCGGTTGCTCGGCGTGGGCACGGCGGATGTTTTTCACCCCGGCCTCCGACATCCCGAAATGACGGACTTTCCCTTCTTTGATAAGGTCTTTCACTGTTCCTGCAACGTCTTCAATGGGTACATTTGGGTCAACCCGGTGCTGGTAAAACAAGTCAATCACATCCGTTCGCAATCTTTTTAGCGATGCTTCGGCAACCCGGCGAATTTGTTCAGGACGACTGTTCAGTCCAACCATTTTTCCATCGTTGATTTCCCAACCAAATTTTGTGGCAATCACCACTTCTTTGCGTAAGGGTTGCAATGCTTCGCCCACCAGTTCCTCGTTGGTAAACGGGCCGTAAACTTCGGCTGTGTCGAAAAAAGTCACACCTTTTTCCACTGCCTTGCGCAGCATTACAATCATGTCTTTCTTCTCAGGAAATGGCGGAAAAGAAAAGCTCATTCCCATGCAACCCAGTCCCAGTGCCGAAACTTCGAGATTGCTGTTGCCTAAAATTCGTTTTTGCATTTTTATTCTTTAATATTATTCAGCCACTTTTACACACATCATCCTGCTTTGGTCGCGAATAAGCAGTTTTCCATCGGCAAGTGCGATAGGCGCCCAGTTTTGTGTCGGGCCTCCAAAATTTGTCATTCTGTCTTTGGTATCCAAACCACCCGGTTTGAGCAGGTCAGCTGAAGCAAGCGCTTTGAATCCTGCCGGATCGGGCTGAATAAGGTATAATTTGTTGGTGCCATCGGTGGCAAGCAGCAAACCTTCCACCAAAATCATACTGCCTTTGTTAAAGTCGGGTGCACGTTTTGTTTTCCACATGATTTTCCCATCCATGTCCATACAAACCAACCCATCGCGTTTATTGTTTGTACTGAATTGTGCATAGAAAAATCCATTGTGCAGTACCGGAGGTTTTGTATGATCGCCAAATTCGTTGTGTTTAAACAGTTCAGTTGTTGTGAATGAATTATCAGCTTTTTTGTCCACCTGAATCATCACACAACCAAGTTCGTAGCCGCCTACAACAAGCAATTTATTATTTCCGGCATCTAATGCACTTGATGCCGAAATGTGACATTCCCAGTTGTTGTATTCCCACAATACTTTTCCAGTCAGTGGTTCAATTCCGATAATTTTACCCATCGTTTTTTCAGCTCCCTGACTTCTGAATGGATTGGTGGATGATGTTACCATCACAATATGATCTTCACTGTATATTTTTGCAATCGAAGGACTTACATAAGTTTCATTCCCAAGATTGGGCGTTTTCCAAACGATTTCTCCGGTAAGTTTGTGGTAAGCAACCACGCCAGCTTCAGGTGCATGAGACGACACGATTACCATATCACCATAAATCAGCGGACACTGTGAAATTGCCCAAATTGGCAATTCAGTTCCACCAAAATCTGTCCAGATGTTTTTGTGCCAAACCGGTTTGTGTGTATTGATATCGACACAAAACAAATCGCCTAAAGCGCCGCAGGCATACACATAATTCCCGTCAACTGCCGGCACACTGCGCGAACCGGGAAAAGGGAAAGCTCCAGGCGCTGCAATTTCACAATTCCAAAGTTCTTTGCCGGTTGCAAGTTCGAAACTTCGCATATTGTCGCCAATACTGTCGATTCTGTCGAGAAGGTAAACTTTACCGTCTTTTACCACCGGTCCGCCGTAGCCAATCCCAACTGGAATTGTCCACAAAATCTCTGGCCCTGTTTCAGGCCACGAGCGTAAAATTCCTTTTTGCTGTGATGTACTGTTTCTTTCGGGACCCAAAAACTGGGGCCAGTCCTGCGCGGTTGCACAGTTGACAGACATTGTCATTAAAAATGCGATTACGGTGAGTAGTTTGTTATTCATTTCGGTTGTTTTTTTGGTTACTGTTCAAAAATTTATTTTGTTGATTTGTTATATTCTTCATCGGTTACAGGCCCAATCCAAACAGCACCTCCTTCATCTGTATTCAGGCTAACTGCAATATGGGCAAATTCACTATCAGGAGCTGCTCCGTGCCAATGAGTTATGTTTCTTGGAATTTCGACTACATCGCCTTTATGCAATAATTGGGCTGGCTGGTCTTTTGCCTGGTAAAAGCCTTTCCCTTTGGTAATAAAAAGTATTTGACCACCAGGGTGCGAGTGCCAGTTTGTTCTGGCTTTGGGTTCGAAAGTTACATTGCCATAACTTGCATGCAATGTGGTGTCGGTTGCGCCCATCATTTGCAAATAAGCGGTTCCCGCAAAGTTGTTGTTTGTTATTTTTTCACCTTTCGGAAAAATTGAATCTGCGGTTTGTTCCTGAATGTGTTGGGGTTTTTGCCGGTTACATGCAAAAGCAAAAACCGTCAGCAATAACAAACTCATTTTTAATATTTTCTTCATTTAAATTTCATTTAATCGTTCGATTATTTTTGATTTTTCAGCACCTCATTTAAAACTTCCTTTGCAGTGTCTGCTTCTTTTTCTCCCAAAGTTGAACGGATAACTCCCGTAAATTCTTTCAATTGCTCAGGAGTTAAACCAACATTCAGGCAAATTGATAAATGACTGCGAAGCATTGGTTCGGCACCTCCAATAGCGCTTATTACCGAGATTGTTACCAATTCCCGTTCTGTATAAGTTAAAATATTGCGTTCAAATATATCAGCAAACAAATGCTCTTTCAGAAAGGTATCTATAACTGGTGCAAAAGCTGAATAGCCCGAATGTGTTGTTGGTTGCGGTGTTTTTGTGAGTTCGCCCAACACTTTTTTACCCCGTTCATATTTGCTTTCTTCATTCAAAATTGGTGAAGCTTCTTTGCCTAAGGAATCAACTAATCCTTTGGCTTTTCGTTCATCCAGTACTTCCATAAAGGTTTGCAAACCGCGGATGCTGCGCGGAAAACCGCAATAGGCATACAAATGCACCAGCACTTCTTTGGTTTCGTTCACAGTTAACCCGGCTTCCAATCCTTTATTCAGCGCAGGTTTTAACGCCGGTAAATCGCCTTTTGCAGCTAATGCAGTAATCGAAATAATACTTTGCTGCTTTGCAGTTAATGGCTGACTGCTGCTCGTTTTGTTTTTGGCATTCAACTGAAATGCGATGAAACTAACTGCCGTTATTAAAATGAAGAATTTTTTTATTGCCATTTTATTACTCTTTAAATACCTCCTCTGGTTTGAACTTTCTCCCGTGAGTTGAAAGCTTTTTCAACCACATCAAATCTTGCTTTGCGCGGGTCTTTTTTGCCAATTACTTTCCCATCCAGTTCAACATCAAGCATCTCTTCATTTTGCGGATTGTATTGTGGCCAAACAGGCAGACCACCGCCATTCGGATTTCCGGTTTTGGCGAAATTTGTCCAATACGTATTCATAATTTGTGCTAACTTTTTTTCTTCTGCTGTAGGTTCTGTAGCTCCACGGCGAGAATTAAGCGAACCAAATACATACGAAACTTCCGAGCCATGACCGGCTCCATAACGAGCCCGCTCACGCATTGCTGCCGGAACATAACCAAATTGATAAACGTAAGCTGGTTCGCCAACAGCAACAAAACTCTTTGCCGTAAATCTGGCAGGCTCGCCCCAAACCCAGTCGGTATTTATTTTTGTCTGTATTTCTGCAAATTCTTTGTTACCCTCAGGGTCATAGGCTGCTTTTGCTGCGGCTTCCAAATTGCCAAACTGTGCAAACAACTCTTCCTTAGTGGTACTGTTACTCACAAACGCTCCTCCGATTTCTGCACTGCAATTTCCAATTATGAGCGGAACTTTTGCCTGTCTTCCGGCTTTGTAGGCGCTTTCTGAAGTTTCAACCACAAACTTGCCATCGAGAATCGGGCCGGGATAAATTCGCGGGCCACCTTGACCATCGTTTTCCTGACCGCCGTCCACAATTTCTTCCACTTTCAGGGCGCGCAGTTTCGCTAATGCAGCTGCATCCGTACCTTCAATTCCATGTTTTTTGGCAAAGTTTATTCCAATCGTTTCTGCTGAAACAGGATAAAGTGCATCCGCATTTTCTTTGTTAATCGGTCTGCCGGTTAAAACGCCGTCTCTGCCACCGCTTGATTCGCCAATTGCCTTATGGAAAAGACCTTTCGCAGCAGGGATGGAAAGCAGTGAATGAACCGAAACACCGCCAGCCGAGAATCCGAAAATGGTTACATTATCCGGATTACCACCAAAAGCAGCAATATTCTCTTTCACCCATTGCAGTGCAGCAATCTGGTCCATAAAAGCGTAACTTCCTTTTGGTTCTTCGGGATGCTCCTTGCTCAACGCCGGAAATGCAAAATGCCCAAGGCGACCAAGACGGTAATTGATGGAAACCAGAATCACCCCGTTTTTTGCAAACGCGTCACCCGAATTCTGACCGCTGCCACCCGTGAAACCACCTCCATGAATCCAAACCATAACGGGCATTTTTGCCCCCGGTTTAAAATTGGCAGGTGTCCATAAATTAAGGTAGAGGCAATCTTCCGAAGAGCCTTCGGAAATGGTGCCCGGAGCTGCTCCCCATCCGCCTTGTGCACAGTTTGGGCCATATTTGCCCGCATCTCGAACGCCTTCCCAGGGTTTTACAGGTTGCGGCGGACGCCAGCGAAACTCGCCAACCGGTGGTGCTGCAAATGGGATTCCTTTAAAAACCGAGACATCTCCTTCGGTTACACCCTGAACTTTGCCACTGGCGGTTTGCACTATCGGACCGGCAGTTTGCTGTGCCTGTAACCCGAAACTAATGAGTATTGCTAAAAGAATAATTATTGATTTCATATTTTAACGATTATAAATATTTACCAAAGAATTCATTAAGTTTTTTCACTGCTTGTTCAACATATTCAGGCACATAATAGGTTTGAATGTGTGTAGCTCCCGGAATCAGGAAAAGTTCCTTCTCTTTTGTGCCGGTGGCTTTGTTGAAAGCGCTGTCGGTCATGTAAAAGCTGTCGGCTTTGCTGCCAGCCATCATCAACAGCGGCTGGTTGATTAAATCCATGTTGGTGGAAGCGTCAAATGCCATCAGGTCAATCAGGCTGCTCATAGTATATCTGAACGTAGAATTTGGGTGAGCGTGGGTACGGTTGTAGTAATAATGACCCTCACGATACAAGTCAAACGGCATTTTATCGGCCTGTTCATCCGTTGTTTTTGTGTCGGCAGCATAACGGATTTCGCCACCTGCAGCTTCCAGTGCACGGGCTTCTGAAGCCTGTTTTAGCCGTTCCTGAATGGTGGAAACCCCGGAATTCATAAATCCGTTTCTCCTGACCACGCCTGAGTTAAACATGCTTAAAGTGGCCACTGCTTTAAAACGTTTGTCGGTTTGAGCTGCCGCCAATGTGTAACCGCCGCCACCGCAAACACCCAAAACACCCAAACGTGCAGCATCAACACCTGCATATTGGGTAATGTAATCGGCCATTCCGCGGATGTCCTCAATGCGGTTGGCCGGTTTATCCATATTACGTGGTTGTCCGCCGCTGGCTCCCTGATAAGATGCATCGGCCGCAATAGCGATGTAACCAGATTCGGCCAAACGCTGCGCATACAATCCGGCAACCTGTTCTTTCACCCCGCCATTTGGATGTGCAACAACAACTGCCGGATATTTCTTCGTTTTGTCGAAATCGGATGGGGTATAAACATTGGCAGCAATTTCAATCCCGTTCAGTTTGTAAGAAACGGTGTGAATATTCACTTTGCCGGCTACATTTTCGGAAATGGCACCGTTGTAAACCAGTCCAAATGGATTGGCCGGTTTGGTTTGCGCCAAAGCGATGACGCTAAAAGTTGTAATCATTGTTGCTATTAATAAATAGTTTTTCATTCTTTTCATTTTAAACTCCTCGTTTGTCGTTCTACTTTAAATTTATACCTGTTAGATTGCTTCGCTGCGCTCGCAATGACACGTAATTTGTGGATTATTAGGTAGAGGGTCGGTTGGCGGCGAAGCCGCCAACCGACCCTCCTTTTACTATATTTTCAACGTATTGTCATTGCAAACGAAGTGAAGCAATCTCTTACCATTTTTGATATTCAACTTATTTATCTAATCCTTTTTCTTTTAACCATTCCGACATTAAATCGGCTATTTCCAAATTGTTTAAATCAGAAAACGGGAAATGGGTATTGCCTTTAATCCCGATTTCAGGCAAATGCACAACGGTAACATCGCCGCCGTGTTTGTTTACGCAATCTCTCCAGAGCCTTGCCATTTCTAAACGTGCTCGCCAGCCATCCTGCCCGGGGTTATCCATTGGTTTTTCGGGAATAAAGTCACCATAATAAATGATAATCGGGATTTTAGTAAGCTTTAAAAAGTCCGACAATGGAACTCCAATGGCGGTAAGCGTACCTCCAGCCATGGGTATAGGAGCAGGTACCTCTACTTCAGGAAAAATGAAACCGCTTCCTGGTTCGTACGAAACGATGGCTTTTATATTTTGATTTTTTATAGCAGTAACCCAGCCCATTCCGCCCGAATGTGAATGTGAAACAAGAATTCCATCACCAATTTTATTGAACAGCGCCGAAACTGCATCGGTATTGACGTTGATATCGATTGGACCTACATTGGGAACCATCTGACGAAAATACTGATTGAGCGCTTCTGCATCTTTTGAGAACTGCACTCCTTCAAAATAGTTTGGCCAGATTCCAATCCGGAATGTTCCAAACCAACCCTGTTCATCGGGTGTTGGATTAATGGTGCCTGCCACTGTTCCGCGGGCTGCGTTGCCTCTGCGTGGCTGGTCAATTACATAAACCGAAAATTTTCGGCGTAAAAAAATGTTTTGAAATCCTTCGCGCCCATCGGGTGTGGTTTCCCAGGTTTTGGAAAACTGTCCGATTCCGTGCCACATCACCAGCGGATATTTACGCGCTTTCACCGGAATCTGGTAAAAAACATAAGCATGGTCACCGTGAAAGGTTTGTCCTTCGGGGGTTTGATGGTACGGATTGAAAGTCCCCGGATTGGCAATTACTGTTCCGCCAACTGCAAAACTGCCTTGTTCCCGAATAATGATGGGTTTCAGTTTTGGCTGGCCAAAAGAAACGAGGCTGACAAAAGCAAGAAACAAAAATAGAGTAAGTTTCAGGCTCACCCTTCGACTACGCTCAGGGTGGCTGTCAGACTGAGCGCAGTCCCTGCCCGTCCGGCAGGCGGGGAAGTCTGTTTTAATTAAAAAGCGAAATTGATTCATGATAATTAATTTAATACCGTTACAAAATTACGCCAACTGGTTTTAATCGTTGTTATACAGAATACTGCATCTTCTACCATTTTTACTGATTGGGCAGTCCAAATGGTTTCAACTATCATGAAATGTGTAATTTTGATTCAGAAAAACAAAAAAAGAGATGAGCAGGATTTTCAGATTTGATACTGTTTTTGAATACAACGAACTAAACAACCACGAAACGCTGCACCCTTTGGTGAGCGTTATCGATTTTTCTCAAGCAAAGCCAAGGTCGTGGGGTGGAGAAAAGAATGTTCGGATTAATTATGGTATGTATTGCATTTTTTTGAAAGATGTAAAATGTGGCGACCTGAAATATGGTCGTAATTACTATGACTATCAGGAAGGAACATTGGTTTTTTTAGCACCAGGACAAGTAATGGAAATAGAAAACGATGGGAAAGTTTATCAGCCAAAGGGTTACGCGCTGGTTTTTCATCCCGACCTGCTTCGCGGAACTGCTCTGGCAAAAACAATAAACGATTATCACTTTTTCAGCTACAATGCCAACGAAGCTTTGCATTTATCGGAACGCGAAAGGCAGATTGTGCTTGACAGTTTTTTAAAAATCGAATTCGAATTACATCAAAACATCGATAAACACAGTAAAAAACTCATTGCCTCGAATATTGAACTGTTTCTGAACTACTGTGACCGGTTTTACGACAGGCAGTTTATTACACGTGACAATGTAAACAAAGGCATTCTGGAAAAATTTGAAGAGTTACTGAATAGTTATTTCTCGTCGGATAAACCTCAAAAACTCGGGTTGCCGTCGGTAGCTTATTTTGCTGAAGAACTTCATTTGTCGGCCAACTATTTTGGTGACCTGATGAAAAAGGAAACCGGAAAAACGGCAAAAGAATACATTCAGCATAAAATTATTGAAATGGCAAAAAACATGACTTTCGATTCCGTTAAAACCGTTAATGAAATTGCTTACGAATTGGGTTTCAAATATCCGCAGCATTTTACACGGATGTTTAAGAAAAGTACCGGCGTTTCGCCAGTTGAATACAGAACCTTAAATTAAAAAATCCATTAAGGATAAATAAAACCACATAGACACATAGAATCTCTACTGTGCTCTATGTGCCTATGTGGTATCGTAAAGAGTGTGTGAAACTCTATTTCCGCTTGAACAGTCGTGCAATATTTTTCCCCAGTTCGTCAATCTTTTCGATGGGTTCAATCAGCGACGGGTTATTCAAATCAATTGATTCATCATTTACTCCCAATTGCATCGGGTAAATAAGAATAAAGTTATTGGAGACAAAATAGCGGTTCAGGTATCCCGGAATATTCTTCATTTTTGCATGATACGACAGCTTTTTCTCGCGACTCATCACAATTATAAGCCCGTCGTTTTGTTTTATCTCCCGTGAAAGAATCAGAAAATCATCCCAGTCATCAAAAATTCTGAATTCTGCTTCAATCGGATGTTTGACATGTACATCCTGAATAATCAGGTTTGTTTTTTCGGAAGCATAGAAAATAATTTTTGCACCTGTGTTTCGCCCGATGTTCCAGATTTTCAGCAGCCATTCAGAAAAACCCAGTTCAGCCTCAGCATTTTTTGGGATAATAACCACCTGGTTTTTAATGGTTGAAATGGGTTGCGCTGGTTTGTAAATAAAAGTTGTTACGTTGTTTTTTGCCAGAATTCCTTCTGTAAGATTTCCAAAGAAACCGTCGGAAATTCCCTTTTTTACATGCAGTCCCAACACAAGGTCGGTGATGTTATTTTCATGGATTACACCGGTTATTCCATTAACTACATTCAGGTCGTACCTGATTTGCCGGTTCAGTTTTACATCGGTTGCGGCGGCTACATGTATAGCTTTATCGAGATTCTTGTTGGCCTGTTTTACCGCAACGGCTTCCTCCTCATTGTTATTAATGATGCTTAGTGCATACAATCCCGATTTATTTTCCTTCGATTTTATGGTTGTACTTAAATGAACAAGTTCTTCCAGATTATCAGGATTACTGAGCGGAATCAGTATTTTTTCTGTGGTTTCAGATTCATTTGTATCATCAGTTGATTCGAGCAATGAGATGTTAACAGCACCTTTCTGTGCTACAAAAGTTGCCACGGTACAGGTTACCAGAATCATAATGATAGTTCCATTTAGAACGGCATCATTTAACAAGCGGATTGGTTCTCCCGCGTCAGTTTGCCCGATAATGACATTGTATCCAACCAATACGGCTGCCAGTGTTGCTGCTGCCTGTGCGTTACTCAACCCAAAAATCAACCTTCGCTCGTCAACCGAAAACCTGAAAGTTTTTTGCGTGAGCCAGGCCGCCAGAAATTTGGCAACAATGGCCGTAACTGTCATTACAATAGCCACTTTGATGGTTTCGAAATCGGAGAAAAAGGCACGGTAATCCACCAGCATTCCAACACCAATCAGGAAAAACGGAATAAAAAGTGCATTTCCCACAAACTCAACCCGGTTCATTAGCGGCGATGTGGAAGGAATCAATCTGTTTAATGCAAGACCGGTAAGGAATGCCCCGATAATTCCTTCAATGCCTGCAAGTTCGGCTAAAACTGCACCAAAGTAAACCATGGCGAGCACAAAAATGTATTGCAACACATTATCGTCGAAACGTTTGAAAAACCAGCGGGCGATGATTGGGAATCCGAGCATTACAGCAGCTGCAAAAAGTATTACAGAGATGGATAGTCGTGTCCAGAAAACAGTGTTTACCTCGCCGGTTGACATGCCCACAATAACGGCCAGCACCAGTAACGCCATCGTATCGGTTATCATGGTTCCGCCAACGGCAATGTTTACAGCGCGGTTTTTTGTTACGTTCAGTTTACTCAAAATGGGGTAGGCAATTAAAGTGTGCGAAGCAAACATGCTGGCCAGCAAAACCGAGGTCTGCACCGAAAAATTCAGAATATAAATTCCGGCAAAAATTCCCAAAGCCATTGGAATTGAGAATGTATATAAGCCAAATATCAGGCTTTTCAAACTATTCTTTTTGAATTCGGCCAAATCGATTTCGAGACCGGCAAGAAACATGATGTAGAGCAATCCGGCGGTTCCGGTTACCACAATACTGCTGTCGCGTTCGAGCAAATTAATTCCGAAGGGACCAACCAGAGCGCCGGCGATTATTAACCCCAAAATGTGTGGTATTTTTATTTTGTTGAGCAAAATAGGCGCAAACAGAATGATGACAAGAATCACCAGAAATCGGAGAATTGGGTGTGTTAATGGTAGCGAAAGGTCGTAAATGCTGAGTAGTAACATTGTAATTATTTTAGTTGTCGGGATTATTCGGCCCTCTTTTATATTAACTCTTATTCAGTGTAGATAGTTTACACTAACCTGTTTTTGCGTGCAATAATAATCTTTCGTTTTCTTCTGAAGTTTTTCCCGTTTGTATCGGCCTTCTTGCTGTTACTATGGTAATTCTGTTGCGGAAAAACAATCACTTTATTGTTGAGATGAAAATGTTTTTCGAGTTTTGAAGGAATGTGGTCGAGGTATTTCTGGTACGAAACATCATCGCCGCGCGCCGATATAAAAATCAGTAAATCGTCTTCGTTAACATGTTTCGAGATTTGGAGAAAATCTTCCCATTCGGTAAACGAAATAAAACTAATCTTTCCATTCAGCCGATATTTCGTAATGATATTAAGTGTTGAATTGTAAGTATTCTCGTTTCCAAGCATGATTGCCGGAATACTCAGTTCAGTTGAAAGTTTCATCACTTTTAAAACCCAGGTTTCAAAACCAATTTCTTTTTCGGCTAAAAGCGGAGCGAGTATAACAATTCGTTTTTGTGTTACAGGTAGTTTTTCGAGATGACAGATAAACAGATTTTTATCGATATTATTGACAATCGAATAAATTTTTTCTCCAATCAGTTTTTCAAGAATCCCTGCTTTTTTAGGCCACCCAAGAACAATAATATCGGCCACAATTTCTTTGGCAATTCTTGTAATACCGGCAGTGGCATTTAAATCGATAGTTGCAATTGTATTCACGTTAATCTCGGCGGCTGCGCCATGTTTTTTAAACTCATCCAGCTTTTTACGGGCAGCAATCATGTTTAACTCTGCTTCATCGTTATTGGGCACAACAGAAAGAACAGTAACCGGATTTGTTGATTTTTTGTCTTTAACAAGAATAATAAACTCAAGCAGTTTTTCAATATTCTGCAAATTTGCGATTGGAAGCAAAATATGCTCATTACCCGAAATCAGTTTATCGGGTTTTGATAAAATATCCTCTTTCTCAGAATAAACGATTTTTTTTGCAGCCCTTTCAGTTGCAAATGAAGCTACAATGCAGGTAACAAGTATCAGAATAACAGTTCCGTTAAGGATGTGTTCGTCAAGAATTCCGGCTCTGTAACCAACAAGGATTACTGCCAGTGTTGCAGCTGCGTGCGAAGTACTGAGCCCGAAGATGAGTTGCCGCTGAGAACTTTTGTATTTAAAAATAAGTTGAGTGATTAAAGCAGCAATCCATTTTCCGAAAATTGCCCCGACAGTCAGAACAGCTGCAATCACAATCGCTCTGTGCCCATTAAAAACCACCGAAATATCGACAAGCATTCCAACCGAGATCAGGAAAAAAGGAATAAACAGCGAATTGCCAATAAACTCGATTCTGTTCATCAATGCCGATGTGTGCGGAATCAGCCTGTTTAAAGCAAGTCCGGCAATAAAGGCTCCTATAATTGGCTCAAGCCCCGACAACTGGGCAAGAAAAGCTGAAAAAAATACAACTGCCAGTACAAAAATGTAGTGCGCATGTTTCTCGCTTTCGAGTTTGCTAAAAAACCAGCGGGTAACTTTGGGAATTACCCAAAACATAATTGTAAGAAATATTGTAAGTGAAATGCCCAATCGAAGCCAGAATTCAGTATTCAGATTTCCCTGGCTTTTGCCCATGATTACGGCTAAAATCATTAAAACTGCTGTATCGGTAAGTATGGTTCCGCCAACAGTAACAGCAACAGCTTCGTTTTTTGAAATTCCAAATCGGCTCACAATAGGGTAGGCCACCAGCGTGTGTGTTGAAAACATACTTGCAACTAAAAGACTTGCGTTATTGTCGTATCCCAGTAAAATCTGACAAAGTGGAAAACCAATCAGCAAAGGTAGAAAAAAGGTGAAAAAACCAAAAGTTATACTTTTGTTCCGGTTGCTTTTAAATTCGTTTAAATCGAGGTCGAGGCCGGCAATAAACATGATATACAATAAACCTATGGTAGAGAAAAGGTCAATCGCACTATTTTTTTCAAGGAAATTTAACCCATAAGGACCGATAATTACACCCGAAATAATCAGGCCCACAATACCCGGCAATCGGAATTTTCTTAAAAGCATCGGAGCAATTAAAATAATCATGAGAATGAGGGCAAAAATGAGAACAGGATTAGAAAGGGGCAAAGTAAATTCGTTCAAAATGTATTCTAAAAATCCATCCATGTCTTTTTTTCTTTCTCGGATTTCTGAAAATTAAACCCGAAGTTAGTTGATTCCTGAGCGGATTACAGGGCTAAATATAACCAACTAACCAATATCTGCAACCAAACTGCGATTTGAAAAATGGATGTTTTTTGGTGTGAAAACGGATGTATCTTACATCCTGTATTTTACCGTTTTATTTTCTGACGCAAATCAGCCTGTATTTTATTTCGAACATAAATGAGTTTGAATTTGCCTTTGTAGCTGTCGCGCTGTTCGATTTCGAATTTCCCGATTGAATTAATGAGCGGCGTAAGTTTTTCGAAACCATAATTTCGTGAGTCGAAATTCGGTTGTTTCTTTTGCAGCAAACTGCCCACATCGCCCAGAAAAGCCCAGCCATCTTCGTCGGCAAGGTCGCCAATGGTTGACGAAATCAGCCTGATAACTTTTGGAGTTATTTTATCAACTTCAACTTTCTTTTCGGTCTTATCGGGTACGAGTGTTGTTTCGTTTTCTTTTGATTGTTTTTTCAGAATTTCGATATAAATGAACTTATCGCAGGCAACAATAAAAGGTTCGGGTGTTTTCTTTTCGCCAATTCCGTACACTTTCATTCCGGCTTCGCGCAGGCGCGTAGCCAGCCGTGTAAAATCGCTGTCGCTCGATACAATGCAGAAACCATTTACTTTTTCGCTGTACAGAATGTCCATGGCATCGATAATCATGGCCGAGTCGGTGGCATTTTTACCTGTTGTGTAACCATATTGCTGAATGGGCGTGATTGCATTTTCTAACAGCAGGTTTTTCCATTTGGCCAGAATGGGCTTTGTCCAGTCGCCATAAATTCTTTTAATGGTGGGGTTGCCATATTTGGCAATTTCTTCCATCATTTCCTTTACATACGCCGAGGGAATATTATCGCCATCAATCAGTACAGCCAGTTTTATTTCAGTTTCCATAATTTGTTTCTTTTGTACCCTGTTATTCTGGTTTTACTTTGTCTGTTTTCTTGAATCCGTTGTAAATCAGGTATCCAAAATACAAAATACCCAGACCAAGCATTACATACGAAATTTCTTTGTAATACAACTCAAGTTTTTCTTTTTGCGAATAGAAGAAGTAGCCCAGCACAGCCAGAATGATATTCCAGGCAGTTGAGCCAATCACTGTAAAAAGAATAAAGTTTTTTAGGTTCATGCTTACCAACCCTGCCGGAAGCGAAATCAACTGCCGGATTCCGGGAATTAACCTGCCGATGAGCGTGGAAATGTTGCCGTTTTTGCGGAAATAGGCTTCGGCTTTTTCAACTGCTGCACGGTCAACCAGCATCATGCGGGCTATGCGCGTGTCGGCAAATTTTAACAGCAAGGCTTGACCAAGGTATTTGGCAAAATAGTAGTTAAACAAAGCGCCAATCAGCGCTCCCACCGATCCGAAGAACACAACGAGATAAATGTTTAATTCACCGTTCGCTGCTTTAAATGCTGCCGGAGGAATAATAATTTCTGAAGGAAATGGAATAAAGGAACTTTCGATTGCCATCAATAATGTGATGGTAAAATAATTCATATTGGCCATGTACCAATCGACAACCTGTTTAATTAAATCTTCCATTCTTTCAATATTTTATGGTGCAAAACTAATCTATTTGAAGCACATTTTAATACTCCTGTCAAAGTGTGCGGGTTAAGTTTACTATGATTCTTTTGGATTACTTCAGATTTTTACAATACATGAATCCTGCAACCAGCCTTCGTTACCGTCGGCCAATTTGATTTCTTTCCAGGTACCAATGCTGTCGGTCAGTTCAACTTTTACCCCTTCATAAATCAGGAACAAGTCGGTGCTGGTGGCGGTTGGCGCACTTTTAACTGTAACGCGCGGACAAAAAACAATGGCACTGTTGCGCTGGCTGATTTTCTTTTTTTGTTTGCCGGCAAACGAAAAAGTAAATATTGAAAGCAAAAGAATTACAATTCCGGAGATAAATGAAATGCGCCTTACCAATACGATTTTGCTGAAAATAAATAAACCGGCAAGCAAAAGGAAGGTGATAAATGCCGAGATGCTGATTATTGCCCATGTATCAGTTGAATGCATGTTCAGGATGGAAGCCCGCCAACGAACAAAGAAAGGCTGGGGCAGAGGTTCGAGTTTGGTAACCACATTCTGATTTACAAATGCGATATTAAAGTCAATATCTTTGTTGTTCGGGTCAAGCAATTTTGCGCGTTCGAGGTACAAAATGGCAAGATTTGTTTGTCCGTTTTTAAAGTAGGCGTTGCCCAGATTAAAATAAAGTTTCGCCGATGTTTGCCCGGTTTTCAGGATTTGTTCGTAACCCTCGACTGCTTCGTTGTAGCTTTGCGATAAATAGGCTGCATTTGCCTTTTCCCAAAGCTGGATGTTGCTGTCCTGTGCTTTTAAAGTGTTACTTACAAAAGCCGCGATCAACACTATCAATATTTTTATGAGTTTCACTGCCATTGCTGTCATATTTTGATTTGAATTCTCAGTATTCATTACTCATTACTCAAATCTAATTGTCTCTTTTTTTATCGTTTTATCTGTTTTTCCATCAAACCCATTGTAGTTTCGGCTTTGTTGTACAAATCGGTACGGGCCTCAGCGCCACTTGGCGGTGCGTACCGTGCAAATTCGCATTGTTCAACAACCCACACAAAATCGTCGATTACACTTTGTTCTATATTTCTGTTTTTCAGGTTATCGATTGCTATATCGCGGCTGTACTGTGCAACCGGAATACCAAGTTTGTCGCATAAATAACCTTCAAAAGCTTTCAACACAGATTCATGAAATGCTTCATTGTTGTTTTGTTTCAAAAACCCGGCAGCCGCTTTCAGCCTTTTGCGGGCCACTTTATTTGCTTTCTTATTTTTTACGAGTGCAAGATTGGCGTTTTCACGCGCTTTTTTGCGGTAAACAACAACAAGAGCCGCAAATATCATGGCGCTCAGTGCATACAATAAGTAAAAAGTTGAAGTGCCGTAAAATGTGTAACCAATCGATTTCAGGTTGGGATTACCCTGCTCAATAAAGCGGATATCCTTACCGATAAACTGTACATCTTCTTTACGCACCGCACTAGTAACTGAGGCATTTTGTTCCCCTGAACCTTTTTTAACCCGCAACTGGTATTCCTGTGTCGATTTTGTTTCGTAAGCTCCGGTGGCAGGATTAAAAACTGTGAAAGTGATTGAAGGAATTGTGTAATCGCCTTCAAACCTTGGCTGGAAAAGGTATTCGATGGTTTTTGACCCTGAAACGCCACCGTTTCCGGCAGTTACATTGTCAGTAACTTTAGGGTCGTATTTTTCAAAGTCGGAAGGCAATTGTAATTCAGGTGTTTTCAAAAGCCTGATGTTTCCAGAGCCGCTGATGGTGAGTTTTAAAGTAACGGCGTCATTTGTTGTAACATCCTGACTGCTTATTTCAGAAGATACACTGAAATTACCCACGCCACCACTGAAGTTTGCCGGTTGTGTTGGTATATCGCGCACATTTACACTCACAGCTTTGCTTGTAATTGTAGCTTTTACCGTGCGGAAACTGTTAAAAAAATCGTCGAAAAAGCTGCGTTGTTTAACCTGTTGCTGCACGAGTAAAGTCATGTTAAACGGAGCTACAGTTAATCGTCCTGTTTGCTGCGGAAACAGAATGGTTTTCTTGAGAATACCAACCTGGTAAATTTTATTATCGAATACTTCGCGGTTAAAATTCACCTGCTGCGGAATTTCGATGTCCTGTGTATAAAATCCTTCGAAAGTGGGCAGGTTTACCTCGTCGAACCCGGCAACCGGAATATTTGGGTTGACATACAATTTTACAGTGGCCACAAGTTGTTCGCCTTTGTAAACGCTTTGTTTGCTCATTTCAACACGAACAAAAAGGTTTTCGGCACCCAGTTCAACATTTTGCGGAGCTGCCTGCTGCTGAGTTTCTCCACCTGCTCCGGCCTGTGGTTGTGCGGGTTTCGACTGTGCATGCACTACCTGTATTTTCATGGAATTCGACTCAAAAATCTTTCCCCCCACTTCAATCGATGCAGGGCGAAGTTCGAATGTTCCTTCCTTTTTTGGTCTTAAAATGTAGGTGTACGAGAAAGTGACCTCCTGCGTGGTTTGTCCGTTAATTGTCGTCATACTAACGGATTGACCGGTACTTGGCCCCATCAGAATATCGAAGTTATTTTCTATTCCGGGGGGTAATTTCAGGTTGGCACCACGCTCATTGAGCGTAAAACTCAATCTGAACTGTTTGCCCATTTCAATTGCATTGGGTGCCGACATCACAAAACGGGTTTGTTCGGCACTGGCTGTAACCACCGCAAAAAATAGTGTCAGATATATTATCAGTTTCTGTATCATATTTTTAAACTGCTGCAAAAATATCTTTTTTATCAAAATATCAACGCTTGTGCCCTGAACTACGGGGTGTGATTATTTTTGTAATCTTCTTCTACTAAAATCAAACCCGTACCGGGTTATTCCACAGATTCATACCATGTGCTTTATTCATTCACCTTCCATCTTCTCCCGATTTTTAGCTTCTTCCTTCCGACTTCCAACTTTTCTCTTCTTTCTTCCGTCTTCCGTCTCCCGACCTCAATTACCCATTCACTCAATAACTCAATCACATTTTTCCTCTCATCTCTCATCTCTCTCATCTCCTGACTTCCAACTTCCGACCTCATTCACTCAATTACCCAATCACTTTTTCCCCTCTACCACTCTTTCTCCACTCTCACGCGTTTCGCCTGGGCAGCTTGCATTTTCTTTACTTTATCCTGAATATTTCGTTCGTCGTTTTGTAAAGCCTGCAACAATTGCTCGGCATTTTCCTTTGATATTTTGTTTTGTGCCTGTTGTTGCTGGTTCTGCTGATTCTGGTTTTGATCCTTATTTTGCTGCTCTTTATTTTGTTGCTGTTGATCCTGATTCTGATCCTGATTCTGGTCTTTATTCTGATCCTGATTTTGCTGCTGCTCTTGCTGTTGTTTTTTCAACAGTTGAGCATAAGCCAGATTATACTTTGTTTCCAAATCAGTGGGGTTTTGCCTGAGTGCTTTTTTATACGATTCAATGCTTTCGTCAATCTTTTGATTCATGAGCTGGCTGTTGCCCAGGTTGTGATAAACACGCGACTTTTCAACGGGAGTTGTCATTTGTTCAGCCAATTCGCTGAATTTCCCTGCAGCTTCCTCGAACCGCTGTTGTTTGTAAATGGCATCGGCCAGGTTAAAATTCCACTGTTTGTCGGTGGGCTTTTTAACCAGCGCTTTGCGGTATTCGGTTTCGGCTTTCGCAAACATGGTTGTATCAATTTTTGTCGTGTCGCGCAGGGCCTTTTCGTAAATCCGGTTGCCGCTGCGGATGTGTTTCCGCTCGTTCTGCCCGAAAGCAGCGATTGAAAACATCAGTATGAATATCAATATTATCGGGTGTTTCATGTTGCTTACTGTTTTACTGAAAACAAATTAATGTTTTTCAAATACCTGTTTCTTCGTTCAAGAATCACAAATTCGACAATCAACAGAAAAATGCCAATGGCAAAAAAGTACTGGAACTGTTCATCATATTCAGAATACACAAGCGCTTCCATTTCTGTTTTATCGAGTTTGTTGATTTCGTCGAATAGCGTGTTTAATCCAACTTGAGCGTTGTTGGCACGCACATAAATACCGTTACCGGCGGCAGCTATTTTTTCGAGCGTAGCTTCGTCGAGTTTTGTTACCACCACATTCCCGCTGCCATCTTTCATGTATTCAGTCTGTCCGTTGCGTAACACCGGAATTGGTGAACCCTGTGGCAATCCCATTCCAATGGCATGAACCACCATCCCGCTTTCGGCTGCACTCTTTGCAGCGGCTACTGCATCATCTTCGTGGTTTTCACCATCGGTAATTACAATTATTGCTTTGTTTGATTTGCTATCGGGCGTAAACGAGCGCATGGCAAGGTTTACAGCAGAACCGATTGCCGTTCCCTGTTTGGGTACAATCTGCGTGTTTATTGAATTTAAAAACAGTTTAGCCGAGTTGTAATCACTTGTAATAGGCAATTGGGTGTAAGCGTCGCCTGCAAAAACTATAAGTCCGATTTTGTCGTCTTTGAGTTTGTCAACCAAACGCGAAATAGCCATTTTTGCGCGGTCGAGCCGGTTGGGTTTGATGTCTTCGGCCATCATACTATTTGAAACATCAAGTGCGATGACGATTTCAATACCTTCGCGTTTTACTTTTTTTAATTTCGAACCAAACTGAGGACGCGCAACGCCGGCAATAATAAATGCAAGTGCGAGCATCAGTATTGAAAATTTCAATACAGGCCTGAAACGCGAAGCGAAAGGCATCAGTTGGTTTACCATTTCGAGGTTGCCAAAACGTTTCAAAGCTTTTCTGCGCTGAATTCGCGACCACACAAAAAAGAGTGTCAGCAGCGGGATGACGAGTAGCGCCCACAAATATTCGCTGTTTGCAAATCTGAACATTTCCATTTCTTTCGCGGGTTAAGGTATATTTCTGAATAAAGTCGTTCTCAAAAACAGGCTGGCAAGCAGCAAAAGAGCGCCAATCAAGGCAAATGGTAAAAACTCCTCCGACCTGCGGCTGAACTGGTGGACATCGATTTTCGATTTTTCGAGCTGGTCGATTTCTTTATAAATCTCCTCCAGCTTCTTGTTGCTTGTTGCCCTGAAATATTTTCCGCCTGTAATGCTGGCCATTTCTGTCAACAACGGCTCATCAATTTTTACTTCCATTTCGCGAAGCTCGGTCCCAAATGGAGTTTGAACAGGGTAGGGTGCAGTGCCTATACTTCCAACGCCAACCGTGTAAACGCGTATTCCAAAGGTTTTTGCAATTTCGGCGGCTGTCATCGGGGCAACCTCTCCACGGTTATTTTCACCGTCGGTAAGCAAAATCACAACCCGACTGATTGCTTCGCTGTCTTTTACCCGGTTTACCGCAGTTGCAAGTCCATTTCCAATTGCAGTTCCATCCTCAATCAGCCCGCTTTTAATATCTTTAAAAAGATTCAAAAGTACAGCCCTGTCGGTTGTTAACGGGCATTGTGTAAACGCCTCGCCGGCAAAAACCACCAATCCCATGCGGTCGTGCTCACGTCCCGAAATAAATTCCATTGCCACATTTTTTGCGGCTTCGAGCCTGTCGGGGGCAAAGTCGCGGGCAAGCATACTGCTCGAAATATCGAGTGCAATTACAATGTCGATACCCTCGGTAGTTGAATTCTCCCAGCTCTGTGACGATTGGGGCCGGGCCAGCACAATTACAAAAAACACGATGGCGAGCATTTGCAACGCAAAAACCGAATGACGCAGGTAATGCATCATTGTTTTGGGCGCCTTGAATAACGATGCCGTTGAGGAAACCTGGATGCTGGCGGTATTCCTCTTTTGCCTGAAAATATACCATGCAACCATTGGTAAAATTACCAGCAGCAGGTAAAATAATTCCGGGTTTTTAAAAGTCAGTCCTTCAAACATCCTTACTTATTTTATATTTACTTCTTCAGTATTCTCTTCACTTTGCACGGGGGCTTCCGGTTTTTTCTGTTCTTCTTTCTTCGTGTCGTTAATAAAGAAGTATGCATTTACCAAAGTCAGGTTATCATCGTCGGGAAGCGGGCGGTATTTGGCAAATTTTACAAGGTCAGCTAAAGTAAGTATCTGCGATAAATTTCCCGTCGATTTTTCGCTCAGCAAATCCTTGCGATAGCGGAAACTGTGCATGATTTCGTCGGTGGTTTGTTCCATTGCCCTTATTTCGAAACGGTCTTCAATGTAGGTTCTTATTACATCGGTCACTTCGCTGTAATACTGTTTGGGTTTGTCTTTCTGCCAGAGTTTCTCGTCTTTAATTCTGTCGAGCTGGCGCAGTGCAATAATATGCGCCGGTTCTTTTGGTTTTTCAGGCAATTTAAACAGTGGCTGGTTTTTCTTTTTCCGTTTAATTGAATAAAGCAAAAGGAACAAAATTGCCCCGGCAAGCATTACACCCAAAATGTATGGCGTAACTTCTTTTAGCGTAACTGGTGCACTGTATGGCATTTTTATGTCAGTCAACCCGCGCGTGGTATCGATTTGCATGGAGTGTACCTGCAAAAATACAGGGTTGGTTTGTACCGAGTCGGTGTTACCGTTTTGTGTAACTGTAAACCATTGCGGGTCAATAGTGTAGTAACCGCTGTCGAAACAAGTGATTGTGTATTTTAAAACCTGTTTTTGCCACGCTTTGTCGTCGGCTTCGAGCGTGTCGGAAATCGGTTTATTGAGTATTTCAATTTTACCAATTGAATCGGCGATGGTCGGGAAACCAACTTTGGCATCTTTTGGGTGATCGATTTCGAGAATGAGATTTATCTGATCGCCAATCAATATATTGGTCGAGTCTAACCGTGCGGTAGCTTTAATTTGCTGTGCCTGAACAGCGAATCCGGCAAATAAAAAGGCAAACAGAAATATTATTTTTTGTTTTAATTTCATTCGTATTATTGTTTTAATGCCCTCTTTTTAAACAGGTTCATTAACGAAACCACATAATCTTCGCGGGTATTCACCAGCGTATAATCGACGCCACATTTTTTAAAAAGCACATCAAGTTTGTTTTTGTGGTTAAGCCACCAGTCGCTGTACATCTTGCGGGTTTTGGCCGAACTACTGTCAACTACCATGTAACCTCCGGTTTCAGCATCTTTCAGTTTAACAAGGCCAATTGGCGGAAGTTCTGTTTCGCGTTCGTCGTAAATTTTAAGTGCCACCACATCGTGTTTTTTATTGGCAATCGAAAGCGCCTTTTCCATATCAGCGTGGTCGTCCATAAAATCGGAAATCACAAATGCCGTTGAGCGTTTTTTCAGCGCATTTGTGAGGTACCTCAGCGTGTCGGGAATATTTGTGCCGCGGTTTTGTGGCTCAAAAGCAATCAGTTCAGCAATAATGCGCAAAACATGGCTTTTCCCTTTTTTTGGCGGAATAAATTTTTCGATGATATCAGAAAAAAAGATGACCCCGATTTTGTCGTTGTTTTGCATGGCCGAAAAAGCCAACACAGCCGCCATTTCGGTTATCACATTCTTTTTGAATTTTCCGGTAGTCCCGAACTCGCGCGACCCGCTGACGTCGATGAGCAACATTACTGTAAGCTCGCGTTCTTCCTCGTAAATTTTAACATACGGATGGCTGTAACGCGCAGTCACGTTCCAGTCGATATTGCGGATATCGTCGCCAAACTGGTACTCGCGCACCTCCGAGAATGCCATCCCGCGACCTTTAAAAGCGCTGTGGTATTCACCGGCAAAGATATTCCGCGACAGCCCGCGGGTTTTTATCTCAATCTTCCGTACTTTCTTTAATAATTCACTGGTTTCCATAAAAATAGTTTCGAGTTTCGGGTTTCGAGTTTAAAGTTGATAAAATGTTTCTGGCTTCTGGCCACTGGCTTCTCGTTGCTTCCAAAACACAATTAATCACTTTCAATCTCAAATTTTTTAATTCCCGCATTCAAGCATTCCTGCATTTAGCATTTCTATGGTACTTCAACCGTGTTCAGAATATCGGCAATAATTTCTTCAGAGGTGATGTTGTTTGCTTCGGCTTCGTAGCTCAGTCCAATACGATGACGCATTACATCGGCACACACGGCACGCACATCTTCGGGAATTACATACCCGCGGCGTTTGATGAATGCGTAAGCTTTTGATGCCTGCGCAAGACTGATACCGGCACGCGGCGAAGCGCCATACGAAATCATATCTTTGTATTTCCCGAGTTTATATTCTTCGGGTTCGCGGGTGGCGAACACAATGTCAACAATATATTTCTGAATTTTTTCGTCCATATAAACATCCTTCACCACGTTGCGTGCTTTCAGAATATCCTCAGGTTTCAACACAGTATTGGTTTCAGGGAACTGTTTCAGCAGATTTTGCTGAATAATCATTCTTTCCTCTTCTTTTTTCGGATAATTAATGACCACTTTCAGCATAAAACGGTCAACCTGTGCTTCGGGCAGTGGGTAAGTTCCTTCCTGCTCAATCGGGTTTTGCGTTGCCATTACAAGAAAAGGCTCGTCGAGTTTAAAAGTATTTTCGCCAATGGTAATCTGGCGTTCCTGCATTGCTTCCAACAAAGCCGACTGCACTTTCGCGGGGGCACGGTTGATTTCGTCGGCCAAAATAAAGTTGGCGAAAATCGGTCCTTTTTTAATCGTGAATTCTTCTTTTTTCTGGCTGTAAATCATGGTTCCCAGCAAGTCGGCGGGCAACAGGTCGGGTGTGAACTGGATGCGTGCAAACTTGGCGCTGATGGTGTTTGCCAGCGATTTAATGGCTAATGTTTTAGCCAGCCCGGGTACACCTTCAAGTAAAATATGACCGTTTGAAAGCAGCCCGATTAAAAGACTTTCGACCAGGTGTTTCTGGCCAATAATTACTTTGTTCATTTCCATGGTCACCATGTCAACAAACGAGCTTTCGCGTTGTATTCTTTCGTTTAATTCCCTGATATCAACTGCCTGATTCATATTTCAATATTGTTAATTGTACTTTTTTCGAAGCTGCGAATTTAAATGTTTGCAGGTAATATAACCCGCTGTTACTGTTAAAATATATTAAGCTTAAATTAGACATAAAATATAATCGTCACCCGACTAAAAGCCGGATGACGACTAATATTACACGAAATTACGAAATTTTAATTTCCCTTTCGGGTTGTGGTTTCACTTCCTCGCGTTTTGGCAGTTTCACTTCAAGGATTCCGTTATTGTACGAAGCCGCTATTTTATCGCTTAAAATAGCATTTTCAGGCACTGTAAACGAGCGTTGGAACGATTGGTAGCTAAACTCCCTGCGGGTATAGTTATCCTTCTTTTCTTCTTTTTTGTCTTCCTTTTCCGAAGAAATGGTAATGACATTGTTTTTGAAGCTGATTTTGAAATCTTTTTTGTCCATACCCGGAGCCGCCAGTTCAATTACAAACTCGTCGATGGTTTCCCTTACATTTACTGCGGGCAGCGATGTGTTCGTACCCGAAAAATTCGAGTTACTCCAATCCATCAGTTCATTGTTAAAAAACCTGTCAAAGAATGATGGAAGATAGTTTTCATTTCTTCTTGCTAACATGACTTTGTCCTCCTGAACTTTAATGGTTAAACAATTTTTAAAATAACATCAGCAATAATTCAAATGAAGTACCAATGACAAAAAACTGACAATTTTTTAGTGTTAACCGAATGATTGTCAGTAGTTGCAGTAAGTCGGAATAAAAACTTTTTGTGTTTCAGAAAATTAGGATTCTGATAATATTTCAGGAAAAGAATTCTTTTGGTTTAATGTACAATTTTGCAATTCGATTGCAGAATTATACAGATTTTTGACTGAAGGATAATTTGATATTTTTGCAATATGAACCGTTATGCAATTCAGCTCAGTTACAATGGTGCCGGCTATTTTGGCTGGCAGCGGCAACCCAAAGATATATCGGTGCAGGAGGTTTTGGAAAAGGCGTTTTCCACCATTCTGCGCGAAGAAATTGCCGTTACAGGCGCCGGCCGCACCGATACCGGTGTTCATGCATCATTTTATATTGCTCATTTCAATACTGAAAATGAAATTTCAGACCCGGTTCAGTTCGTTTATAAACTCAACCGGTTTTTGCCAACCGATATTGCCATTCAGAAAATCTGGAAAGTTGATAATGAATTTCACGCCCGGTTCAGCGCTGTTTCAAGAACATATAAATATTTCATTTCGACTTTAAAAAACCCTTTTAATACCGATACCAGCTTTCAATACACAGTGCCGCTGAATGTTGATTTGATGAACGAAGCCGCCAAAATGCTTTTCGAATTCACCGATTTTACCAGCTTTTCAAAGCTTCATACTGATGTAAAAACCAACAATTGTAAAATTTACATGGCTGAATGGGAAAAACTGGGCGACCAACTGGTTTTTACTATCAAGGCTGACAGATTTTTAAGAAACATGGTCCGCGCCATTGTGGGTACTTTAATTGAGGTTGGGAAAGGAAAAATTTCTATTGAAGAATTTGTTGAAATTATAGAGCGAAAAGACAGAGGAGAGGCTGGAACCTCGGTTCCACCACAGGGACTTTTTTTGGTTGGCATTGAGTACAATGCGTGAATGCAGGAATGATACAATGTGTAATTACATGAATGAAAAAAAGGATTAACGAATGATGATTAACGATTTTAGATAGCAGATTGATTTGCGAACCATTTATCTCTTCCAATCTTCATTCTCTTCTTGCCAGAATCCAGCATCTTCTGAATCCATTATCCAGTAACTTTTTGCCAACTTTTATCCTTTGTTTTCCGATTTTACCTGTACATTTGTCGCCGGTTTGGTTGCGAGTGATTTCGCTTAAAGGGAATCCGGTTGAATTCCGGAACTGTGCCCGCAGCTGTAATCCCGTTCTGCATTTTGCGGAAAGTATTTTTAACAAAAGCCACTGTCAGATTTAATATCAATGGGAAGGTGTTAAGAATCGGGAAAGTCAGAAGACCTGCCAGCCAGATAATTTGATGAACTAACTTCGGGGACAAAGTTCAGTGAATCAGTAGCTTGATTCCATACTTTTCTCCGTTATATTTTGTGTTGATGAAAAAGACCCGGCTTTTTAAACTGGTTTTGTTTTTTGCCCTGGCAATCTGGCATTTCAATGGTTTTGCCCAGCCTGTAAAACGAATTGTTTCGCTGGCACCCTCCATTACCGAAAACCTGTATCTTATCGGAGCCGGCAACAAACTGGTGGGTTGCACAAGTTACTGTACAATGGCTGTAAATAACGGTGTTCAGCAAATTGGCTCAACCATCGATGTGAATATCGAAAAAATACTNNACCCTGCAGATTGCCAGGTTAACCGGAAATGAAAAAACGGCGGAAAAGGTTGTCAGTTCTGCCCGCCAACAGGTTGAAAGTTTGAAAAATCAGATGAAAAACAAACCCCGACAAAAAATCTTTTTCCAGCTGGGAGCCAACCCTGTTTTTACTGTTTTGCCCAATACTTTTATGAACGATTTTATACTGTTCAGTAATACCGAAAATATTGCCAACAGCATGAAAACCGGCATCATCACACGGGAGAGTGTTCTATCGAAAAATCCGGATGTGATTTTTATTGCCACCATGGGCGGATTTGGCGAAGAAGAGAAAAAAGTGTGGGAAANNTACAAGGGATTAAAAGCGGCTGAAAACAAAAAGGTTTTTCTGATTGATTCTGAGACTTCGTGCAGCCCGACACCCGATAATTTTGCCAAGGCTTTTGCTGATGTAGTTAGAAATCTGAACCGCTGATTTATGCAAAAGAAATACCTGCAATGGCTCATTTTTATTGTTGTTTTACTGGTTTTATTGCTGGTAGCAATCCTTGTTTCGCTGTCGGCAGGTGAGGTGAAAATTACTGCCGGAAAACTAACAGAAATATTTGCGACGAAGGACAGTATCGAATACACTGTACTCACCAGAATCAGGTTCCCCAGAATTGTACTGGCAGTTGCCGTTGGTGGTGCTTTAAGTCTTTCGGGCGCTATTTTGCAGGGCATTTACCGCAATCCACTGGTTGAACCTTACACACTGGGAATTTCAGGGGGCGCTGCTTTGGGGGTTGCCATTGTTATGGTCGCCGGCATTCAGTTGCATAACTATTTTATTCTGCCTTTTTTTGGTTTTGCGGGTGCACTGGTTACATTGTTTCTGGTGTATTCGTTAAGTGTGCGCAGGGCCGGATTAAGTATGAACAGTATGCTGCTCATCGGAGTAATGGTGAGTTTTGTAGCATCATCGGCCATGATGTTTCTGATGTCGCTGACCACTGCCGACAACATTCAGAATATAGTTTTTTGGGTAATGGGGTCGCTGGATGAACCCAATTCGGTGTTAATCAAAATTGCTTTCTGGTCGGCTGTTGCAGGATTAATTATCAGCATCTTCTTTGCACGGCCACTCAATGCACTGCGTCTAGGCGAGGTTAAGGCCCGTCACCTGGGGATCGACACCGGAACAACCATTAAACTCCTTTTTGTTTTGTCGTCAGTTTTAACAGGAATTGCTGTGTCTGTTGCCGGTGTGATTGGTTTTGTGGGATTGGTGATTCCGCATCTAATACGGTTAATCATCGGTAACGATTACAGGGTTTTGCTGCTGGGTTCGTTTCTGGGAGGTGCGATTTTCCTGGTGCTTTCCGATACACTTGCACGAACTGTGATTGCCCCCAACGAATTACCGATTGGCGTAATTACAGGCTTTGCCGGCGGACTTGTTTTTATTGTGGTTTTAAGCCGTTCCGGTTCAAAATATAAGATGAAGTGACTATGGGAAAATTTTTAGAAATAAGCGAGTTTTCGTGTGGCTATCCCGGTCATTTTGTGTTAAACGAAATCAGTTTCGGTATAGAAAAAGGTCATTTTGTGGGAATTATTGGTCCGAATGGTTCAGGAAAAACCACGCTTTTCAGGGGGATTTCAGGTGAACTTCCAACACTGAAAGGGAAAATAACTTTAAATGGGCAACAAACCCAGAGAATGAGTCTCAGGGAAAAAGCCCGCAACATTGCAGTGGTTACGCAACACATAGAAGTGGGAAACATGACGGTGGAAGAATATGTGATAATGGGCCGCATCCCATACCAAAAGCAGTTTCAGTTTTTCGAAACCGGCGAGGACCTTGCCATTACCGAAAAATATATGAAACTCACAGGTATCGATAATCTGCGGGATAAAAACATGAATTCGCTGAGTGGTGGTGAACAGCAGCTTGCAGGCATTGCCCGTGCACTTACGCAGGAACCCGAATTACTTTTGCTTGATGAACCTACTTCGCACCTCGATATTACGCACCAGGTGCAGATTCTGAACCTGATTCAACGGTTGAGCGAAGAACTGAGCCTCACAGTTCTGATGATTATTCACGACCTGAACCTGGCCGGTGAATATTGCGACACGCTGCTGATGATGCAGAAAGGAACGCTCCGCAAAACCGGCACTCCGCACGAAGTACTGAATTACCTGGATATAGAGGCTGTTTACGATACGGTTGTAATCACCCGGACCAACCCGGTCTCGGGCAAGCCTGTTGTGTTTCTGGTTTCTGAAAAGACGATGAAAAAGGTGTAAAAAGAAAGGGAATAATTGTGATTTGTGGTGATTAATTGTTTTAAAAATCAACCCTGTCTCCGATAATCTCTATTAATCTCTATTCAATCACGAACATTCTCCATCAATCTCTTTCTCCTGTTTTTCTTCTTATCAACAAATCTTGAAATCCTGTTAACAAACCCAAATCTGTTCCAAAATTCCATTTATATTTGCCAACGAATTTAGGTTCACAAGTTCATTTTTCATGAACGGGATTAAAAAGGGAATCAGGTGCGAAACCTGAGCTGTACCCGCAGCTGTAAGTCCTGGTTGCAAGTTGCAACTATTTTTACTGAACTACAAAGTCACTGCCCCGACGAGAAGTCGGGACGGGAAGATATCAGTAAAAGGGATGAGCCAGAAGACCTGCCATAAATTCAGATTGATGTTTAAATTAAGCTTCGGGATAAAGCTTGAGAAATATTGGCAATATTTTTCACCTTTTTATCTAAAGCTCCTTTGATTGATAAACGATGAGGAGATTTATTTTAATGGTTTTTCTGATTTGTATCGGTTTTGGCGTGTTTTCACAAACCGGATTTTCGTTGTCAGATACAATTATGATTCAGGAAGTTGTAAAGGTTGGTGAACTACGGAAATATCAACCTGGTGCTAAAATCGATGAAATTTCTGCTGTTCAAATTAATCTGGCTCAGGATGGCGGCATCGAAAATGTACTTCGCCGGTTTACGCCTGTTTATATAAAATCTGATGCCGGTGGTCTCTCATCCATACATTTCAGGGGTACTTCAGCCAGTCATACAACAATAAATTTTGGAGGAATAAACCTGAACTCGCTTACGCTTGGCCAGAGCAACCTGTCAAATATTCCACTATTTCTGTTCGACGGATTGAGTTTGCAATATGGCAGTTCTTCCACAATTAATGGTTCAGGAGCAATTGGCGGGGCCATTTATCTTACTCTTGGCGACAAATGGACCGATGGTATAAAAGCTACAGCAAAAACAACAATCGGCTCGTTTGGCGAATTTATGTCGGGTGCAAAAGTTTATGCCGGAAACGGTAACTGGGAGTCGGTTACACGTGTGTACTGGTATCAGAAAGAAAATGATTTTCCTTTCACAAACCATTACACAGGAAATGTTGAAAACCCGGGTGCTTTCAGCGATATTCAGCATGGCGCTTCGGTTAAAAACAAAGGTTTCCTGCAGGAACTGAATTACAGGTTTACAAAAAGCCAGTTTTTAAAATCTTCATTCTGGGTTGAAAACAGTTGGTACCAGGTGCAGCCCAATATGCAGTCGAATTATCATTACACAGAAACACAGGTGATTAACGACGATAACGTCAGAATATGGACAGACTACACAAACAATGAACACCGCATCAATTTTAAGGGTGGAGCAGGTTATGTACACGACATGCAGGTTTATGACTACAACGAGACACAGCAGATTGGCACCGACAGGTTCATTGCTGATTTTCAGGCTTCAACAGGATTTTCAACAGGACTGGGATTAAAAGCAGGTGCTTCCTATAAATACATAAACCCCGATGTTTATTCCTATTCCGATTCTGTAATCGATTTCGAGCAGCAGGTCGATCTTTATCTGTCGTCATTTTACCAGGTTACACGCGGATTAAGGGTTTCACTTAATCTTCGACAAATGTTTGTAACCGGTTTCGAAGCGCCTTTTACACCATCATTGGGTGCCGAATATGTTTTCAGAACCGGCAGCGAATCGATTTTGAAACTTACTTCATCACTGTCAAAAAGTTACAGGGTTCCAACATTTAACGACCGGTACTGGGGTGTTCAGGGCAATCCTGACCTGCTGCCCGAATCGGGTAAAAATGCAGAATTGGGTGTTCAATTTCAAACTGAAAAAGAAGGTTGCCAGACTTCAATTGGGGTAAACGCATTTTTTATGGATGTTGGAAACTGGATAGAATGGCGGAATTTTGGAATCTGGCAGGCGCAGAATGTTTTGGAAGTTGTAAGTAAGGGTATTGAATTTCAGTCGAATACAAATATAAAGTTAGGTCTAGCAGAAGCTGATTTTACCCTGAATTACACTTTTAACCCTGTTGAGCCGGTAAAAAATGTGGAGGAAAATGGTTTGTTAAACAGGCAGATGAATTATTCTCCGTTGCATATGGGAAACGCATCTGTTGGGTTGAAATACAAAATGTGGCGGATTTTTGCTGACGGACAATACACAGGATGGCGCTACACCGACGATTTTGGTCGAAAACTGCCGGTTTTTTTTGTAGCCAACTGTGGGGTAGGATATGAGTTTGATTTTGAACATCACAACCTCGATGTCACACTCTCATCAAATAATTTTCTGAATGCGGATTATCAGAACGAAAGATATTATGCTATGCCGGGGCGCTCGTTCCGGTTGAGTTTGAAATACGATTTAAATCTTGAATTATAACCATTAAAAAAAAGAATGATGAAAAACCTATTAAATTTTGGCTTGGTTTTATTTGCGTTTTTGGCGTTAATCAGTTGCAATAATAACGAAATTGACGACCCGTTTCCCAGCGAACTCGTTGAAGGTTGCTACATTGTGAATTACGGAAGTTTCGGAAAGGGAGGAGCCAGTATTTCTAAATACGATTATCATAACGATGTTGTCACTAATTTTTACAATGAAGCACAAAATGGTGGTAACGAGTTACTTTCCAATATTCAGTACGCTTATCCTTACAACGACAGCGTTTATTTAATCGGAAATTCAAGCGACCAGCTAATAACCTTAAATCCATTTTTGCAGCAGACAAAAAACGGCGTTTCTGAGCAACTTGCTAATCCGCGGTTTTGTGTTGCCAGCGGCGATTACCTGTATATTTCATGTTTGGGTGCAAATCCCGACTGGTCAAAATTCCCGGGTTCATACATTGCCAAATTCAATATAAAAGGCAATAAAGTTGAAAAAACAATCAGCCTGCCTGGTGGACCAGAAGGAATGGAAGTTGCCAACGGGAAGCTTTTTGTGGCACTCAACTACAAAGACAGTATTGGAGTTATTGACTTGAAATCGGAAGTTGTTTCCTACATTTCAACTCCGGCTGTAACTTCGTATTTTGTAAAAGATAAATCTGAAAATCTGTATGTTACATTAGTAAGTACTTATAATAATTTTTCAACTGAATCAGGAATTGGTTATATCAATACCAAAACTACGAAGCTTGAATCGACTTATAAACTTGAAAATGTGAGCAGCAGTTACGGTTCTGTAATTCAGGCAAACGACGATTTTTCGAAAATTTATTTGATAACATCAGCATACGATGCCAACTGGAATTTAACAGGTGCTGTGGCTGAATTTAATGTAGCATCCAAAACATTTGGAGCAGGCAGTGTGATAAGCGGTGTTTCAGGTATTTCGGGCATTTCTGTTAATCAGAATGACGATAATATTTATGTTTTTTCAGCGTCAGGTGTTACAGGTGCCGGAAAGATGGATATTTATTCAACATCGGGTAATTTACTAAAATCACATGCAGTTGGAGCATTTCCGATTGGGGCATTTTTTCTTCAGTAAAATTTTTGGTCTTTCTATTATTTTTTGAAAATCGGCAGTCGCTGACTGCAAAAAATCCCGGGTGTTTTGCCCGGGATTTTGTATTGTTAATAGTTGCGTTAAAAATCTTTTACTTCAGTTTTTCCTTAAAGAAATCCACTGTTCTTTTCCAGGCGATTCTTGCCTGTTCTTCGTTGTAGCGTTCCGGGTTGCTGTCGTTGTTAAAAGCGTGTTGCGTTCCGGGGTATTTGAAAATCTGGTACTTCATGTTATTAGCTTTCAAAGCTGCTTCAAACGCCGGAATTCCCGCGTTAATTCTGTCGTCATTTTCGGCATAATGTGCCAGAATTGGCGCTTTAATTTTCGGAACATCCTCGGTTTTCGGCACACTTCCATAGTAAGGAGCTGCGGCATCCAGGTTTTCGCAGTTAACAGCAACATTGTTGGTCATGGCGCCACCCCAGCAAAAGCCGGTACAGCCTACTTTCCCGTTTGAGTTTGGATGCGACTTCAGGTATTTAACCGCTGCTACAAAGTTTTTGGTGGTTTCTTCAGGATTTAGCTTTCCGAACAGGTCGCGTACATTCGAAATATCTTCAGGCGTTCCGCCCACCGGCGAAAGTGCATCGGGTGCCAGCGCGAGAAAACCTTCAGCAGCCATACGTTTTGTAACGTCTTTGATATGAGGCACCAATCCGCGGTTTTCGTGAATTACAATCACAGCCGGGAACTTTTTTCCTTTTTCTGGGCGCGCTTCAAAAGCTTTCATTTCGCCGGTAAAAGCAGGGTAGGTAACCATGCTTTCAATCAACGCAATTGCTTTTTGCTTTTTCTCCGCAGCAGTCAGGTTGTTGTCGTTCAGCACAGGTAAAACTGTGGCAGCCAACGCTGTGCTGCCAGTCAGAATCGCGAGTTTGCGCATAAAACTGCGCCGACTGGATTTTCCTAAATTGTAGGAATCAACCAGGTTTGAAATTTCGTTTTTCATCGGTTTTTGGTTAAAATGTTGATTACTTTTTTTGCTGAATGTACTAAAAAGTGAATTGCATAATAAAAAAATGAGGGTAAAAAAGTCGCATGTTTTATTAACGGGAGTAAAAAAGTATTAAATTTACCCTCGTTTGTAATATGAGTGTAAAATTTACCTTCAATGAAAACAACTGAATTTAACAGGGAAATCCCATACAATAACCTCCCTGCGCTACCACCCAACGCAGAGATTGAAACAAAAAAAGTTTTGTTGAAAGCAATTTCGGCAAGCCGTGCTCTGGCGCAACTTAACGGCGCTTTGACAAACCTGCCGAATCCGCATCTTTTTCTTGATGCCATTCATGTTCAGGAAGCCAAAACCAGTTCAGAAATAGAGAATATAATAACTACAAACGATGATTTGTATAAATCCCTGGTGGCAGATAGAAAACTGGAAAATCAGGCTACAAAAGAGGTTTTGTTTTATAAGGAAGCCTTGTGGATGGGTTTGGAGAGCTTGAATAAGAAGCCATTTATTACAACAAATCTTTGTATTGAAATAGTTCAGTGTATTAAAAAAAGCACAGCAGGAATAAGGGTTACTCCGGGAACCAAACTGGCAAACTCGATGGGAGAAGTTGTTTATACCCCTCCGTCAGGAGAAGATGTAATCTGGGAAAAGCTTTCAAATCTTGAAAAATTTATCAATGAAAATACTTCATTTGACCCGCTTATAAAAATGGCTGTTATGCACTACCAGTTTGAAGCTATTCACCCTTTTGCTGATGGCAACGGAAGAACAGGGCGTATTATGTTGTTATTGTTCCTGAAAATGGAACGATTGCTGGATATTCCGGCAATTTATCTGAGCGATTATATTATCAGAAATAAAACTGAATATTATAAACGACTCAGAAATGTTACCGAGAACGGCCAATGGGAAGATTTTATTCTGTACATGTTGGAAATGGTAGAAACCACAGCGGTGAAGGGTTTAAACAGATTGCAGCAAATTACAGAGTTGATGGAAGAAATGTCGGTTCAGATAAAAACAGCAATTCCAAAAGTATTTTCAAAAGAGTTGGTTGAGGTAATTTTCAGACTTCCTTATACAAAAAGGCAATTTTTGATTGAAGCCGGTTTGGGAACCCCGAAAACTGTTGGTAATTACCTGATTGAGCTTGAAAACAGAGGGTTTCTGAAATCGGTGAAAGTTGGCAAGGAAAAACTTTACCTGAATTTCAGGTTGATGGAAATTCTGGAAACAGCGTAATTAAAGAATCGTTTTTAATTCAATTTTGACATGCAAAACCCATTAAAAAATACCCGCCTTGTGGCCACCGATTTGGATGGCACTTTTTTAAAAAACGACAAAACTATCAGTCATAAAAACCTTGAAGCGCTTCATTTATTGGGGAATAAAAATATCATCAGGGTGGCTGCTACCGGGCGGAATATGAAGAAAGTACACGATGTACTGGCTCCCGGAACGCCATTCGATTACATCGTTTATTCGTCGGGTGCGGGTATTTACGACTGGAAAAACCGGCGAAATATATACAGTTGCAATCTCGCCAATCATTCGGTGCAAAAACTGCTGAATTATTTCATCGGCGAAAAGGTGAATTTTCATGCCTTTTTTCCGGTTCCCGACAATCACAAGCACTGGTTTTTCAGGGGCGAAAATCCGTGCGAAGAGTTTGAACGTTATTTCAGCTATAACCAGGCTTTTGCCTACGAATTGGATGTTAATAATTTACCGGAAACAGAAATGTGCCAGTTCCTTGTAATCATTCCTGAAAACGAGGAGCGGTTTGCCAAACTGAAAACAAAAATTGAAGGGGTTTGTCCCGAAATCAGGGTCATTCGCGCTTCGTCACCTATTACAAAAGGGTACATCTGGGCCGAGGTTTTTCATCATTCAGTATCAAAAGGAAACGGGATAAAACACATTTGTGCGATGTACGGAATCGACTCAAAACAGACATTGGGAATTGGCAACGACTACAACGATTTTGATTTGCTGGAATTTACCGCGCATTCGTTTCTTACCGAAAACGCACCACCCGAAATTAAACATCTTTTCCCGGTTACGCCATCAAATGAAGAGGATGCATTTGCCCACGCGGTTCAACCATTACTTTGATTATTTGTTGTAATTTTCGCCTGAAACATTTTACCAATTGAGAAATTAACAAAACACATAAATCATGAAATTTTTTCTGAGTACACTTTTCATTTTCAGTGCGGTACTGCTTTCTGCACAAAACAACTTCGATTTAAAAAGCACCATTCCGCAGGACCCGAAAGTAAGTAAAGGCGTTCTCCCAAACGGAATGACTTATTATGTGCGTGCCAACGAAACCCCGAAAAACAGGGCCGAACTTTTTCTTGTGGTAAAAGCCGGTTCGATTGACGAGGACGATGACCAGCAGGGACTGGCGCATTTTTGCGAACACATGTCGTTTAATGGAACCAAAAACTTTCCGAAGCACGAATTAATCAGCTATTTCGAATCCATCGGGATGGAGTTTGGCCCTGAAATCAACGCCTACACAAGTTTCGATGAAACGGTTTATATGCTGAAAGTACCGCTTGATTCTTCAGTGTTTATGGAAAAAGGATTGCAGGTTTTGTACGACTGGGCCTGTCAGAACACCGACTCCGACGAAGAAATCAACAACGAACGCGGCATTATTCACGAAGAATACCGCGGTGGCCGCGATGCCAACTACCGGATGCAGATGAAATGGCTGCCTGTGTTTCTTCACAACTCAAAGTATGCCGAACGTTTGCCGATTGGTAAAATGGAAATAGTGGATAATTGTCCACCCGAAGCACTGCGCCGTTTTCGTGCCGACTGGTACAGGCCTGATTTGCAGGCAGTGATTGTTGTAGGCGATTTCGATCAACAGAAAATGGTGGAAACAGTAAAACAAAAGTTCTCACAAATTCCTGCAGCTAAAAACCCGCGGCCCAAAAAATACTTCGATATTCCCGACCACAAAGAAACGCTGGTGAGCATTGTTACCGACAAGGAAGCACAATACCCGATTACTTACATGTTGTACAAACACCCGCTGGTAAAATCGAAAACACTGGCCGATTACCGCGAATCGATTAAGGAAAACCTTTACAACGCAATTATTAACACCCGCCTCTCTGAAAAATTGCAACAACCCGAACCTCCTTTTTTAATGGCACAAACTTCTTATTCTGAATTGTTTGGGCCTAAAAGCGCTTATGTTTCAATTGCAGTGGCACACAACGGTCGCATCGACGAAGGAATGAAAGCTGTACTTGTTGAAAACGAAAGGGTTAAAAAATATGGCTTCACCGAAACTGAACTCGAACGCCAGAAAACAGCGCTTTTAAATGGCATGGAAAAAGCTTTTAATGAGCGGAATAACCAGAAATCAATCAATTATGCCGAAGAATATAAACGCAATTTTCTGATAACCGAAGAGCCATTTCCCGGAATGGAAAATGAATATGAATACTTTAAAACGTTTGTGCCAACAATTACTGCTGCCGAAATAAACGAACTCGCCAAAAAATGGATTAGCGACGAAAACCGGGTTTTTGTTGTAGCAGCACCCGAAATTGAAGGAAGCAAAATACCTGCTGAAGCTGAAGTACTTGCAGTTGCTGCCGAAGTGGAAAAAATGGAAATAGAACCTTATAAAGATGCAGTTACCAATGTCCCGCTGGTGGAATACGAGCCGGTTGGCAGCAAAGTAAAATCGGAGAAAAAACTGGAGAAAGTTGATGCTGTAGAATGGGTGCTCGAAAACGGAGCAACTGTTGTTTATAAAACTACTGATTTTAAGGAAGATGAGATCATGTTTAACGCCTGGAGTTTGGGCGGCAATTCGTTGTACGGCGTGAAAGATGATGTTTCGGCAGAATTGGCTACCGATGTGCTCGAAATGAGCGGAATTGCGGGTTTCGACAAGATAACTTTGGATAAAATGATGACAGGAAAAGTGTTTTCACTTTCGCCAAATATCAGCGAAATTCGAGAAGGATTTTCAGGAAATTCGTCGGTGAAAGATGTGGAAACGTTGCTGCAAATGGTTTATTTGTATTTTACCGAGCCGCGTTTCGATACAAAAAGCTATCAGAGCCTGATGACACGTTATGCCGGAATCCTTGAAAACAAAGCCGCTTCGCCCGAAGCTGCTTTTGAAGATACACTGAATGTTACGCTGGCCAACTACCACGAACGGGCACGGCCAATGACAAAAGAATTGTTGCAGGAAGCCGATTTTAAACGCATTCAGCAAATCGCAAAAGAACGGTTTAAAAATGCAGCCGACTTTAAATTCTTTTTTGTGGGCAATATCGATGCAGCAACATTGAAACCGCTGGTTGAGAAATACATCGGTGGGATTCCTTCGTCGGGAGCACCGGAAAACTGGGTTGACCTTGGCATCGACAAACCAGCAGGTGTGGTTGACAAAGTGGTGAAACGCGGACAGGAAGACAAAAGCACGCAATACATTGTTTTTCATGGCGATTTCGATTATAGCGGACAAAACCAGGCGCAATTGGATGCTGTTGGGAAAATACTTTCAACCCGTTTGCTGGAAGTAATCCGCGAAGACAAAAGCAGCGTGTATTCCATCGGCGCTTATCCGTCGTCATCAAAATATCCCGATGCCGAATATTCAATCACTGTAGCCTACGGAACATCTCCGCAAAAACTGGAAGAACTGAAAAAGACTGTCTTCGAAATTATTTCAGAATACCAGAAAAATGGACCAACTGCCGAGGAACTGGCAAAAGCACAGGAGAAAATGTATCGCGAACGCGAAACTGCTTTGCGTGAAAACGGTTTCTGGATGGGCATTCTCAGTAATACCTATTTTCTGAAAAACGGTGATTTTTCGGAGTTTGGCAATTACGAAACGCTGGTAAAAAATCTTACCGTAAAATCGACTCAAAAGGCTTTTTCCGATTATTTCGATTTTAAAAATTATGTGAGCGTGGCACTGGCACCAGAAAAATAAAAATATTCAAATTACTACTGAAAAGCCTGAATCTGAAAAAGTTCAGGCTTTTTTGTTTGCTGATTGTTTCTTTCAAAACTTTTGGCGTATTTTCAGGCTGAAAAACTTAATCTGAACTATCTGTTATGAAACAATCCGCTGTCGTTATTCTGTTGTGTATTTTCGCCCTTTTCTCGTGTAAAAACAAAATTCAGGTCACCAAAATTGATTTATCTGGAACCTGGAATTATGAACTTGATTCACAGGACAAAGGAGTTGCTGAAAACTGGTTTTCAAAGAAACTGAGTGGTCAGTTGCAGTTGCCTGGTTCGCTCTCGACCAATGGAATTGGAAACGAGGTTGGAATAAATACCCCCTGGACAGGTCAGATTGTGGACAGTACTTTTTTTAAATCGCCCGTTTATGCAAAATACCGCGAACCTGGAAATTTTAAGGTTCCGTTTTGGTTACAACCCGTAAAATATTACAAAGGCGCTGCCTGGTATCAAAAAGAAATCACAATTCCGGAAAACTGGAATGGCAAGGAAATCGAATTGTTTTTGGAACGCTGTCACTGGGAAAGCCGGGTTTGGGTGAATGACAAGGAAGCCGGGATGCAGAATTCGTTGGGAACACCCCACGTTTACAATCTTTCAGAATTACTGAAAGCTGGCAAAAACCTGCTCACGGTTTGTATCGACAACCGCGTAAAAGATTTCGACCCAGGAATCAACTCGCACAGCATTTCAGACCACACACAAACCAACTGGAACGGGATTGTGGGGCAAATGTACATCGAAGCAAAACCGGCTGTAAATATTCAGCATATCAGTGTTTATCCCGAGATTCAGAAAAATGAAGTTCAGGTCGGAATTAGAATAAAGAACAGTGGAAAAGCGGGCAAAATCAAACTCGAAATCAGCATATCAGGACCATCGGTTCCTGAAAAACAAGTCGTTGATTTCGATTTAAAAACTGGCGAAAATGAGGTGGATGTTTTTATTCCGATGGATGAGAACGTAAAGCTTTGGAATGAATTTCACCCTGAAATTTATACAATGACAGTGGTTTTGAATGGCGAAAATCTTGCGCCGGATACTTTGACCACTACTTTCGGAATGCGGGAAATCACCACTGCAAACCGGCAAATTCTTGTTAACGGAAACCCTGTGTTTCTGCGCGGAACGCTCGAATGTGCCATCTTTCCAAAAACCGGTTATCCTCCAACCGACACTGTTGAATGGGGCCGTATTTTCAGCGTTTGTCGTGCACATGGATTGAATCACATGCGATTTCATTCGTGGTGCCCGCCAGAAGCCGCATTTGTGGCTGCCGACAAAGCCGGTTTTTATCTTCAGGTCGAATGTTCTTCGTGGGCCAATCAATCTACAAACCTGGGTAGCGGAAAACCTTTCGACAAATATTTGTATGACGAAAGCGAAAGAATGATTGAGGCGTATGGGAATCATCCTTCATTTTGTATGATGGCTTACGGTAATGAGCCGGGTGGTCCAAATTACAAAGCCTTTCTGACTGAATTTGTCGGCTACTGGAAACAAAAGGACAATCGCCGGATTTATGTTTCGGCAGCGGGTTGGCCCGACCTTGAAATAAACGATTACCTGAGTAATCCAAACCCGCGGATTCAGGGTTGGGGCGAAGAACTGAAAAGCATCATTAATGCACAGCCGCCAACCAGCGATTACGACTGGAGCCTGCGGATTGACGGGTTTACACAGCCGGTTGTGAGCCACGAAATAGGGCAATGGTGTGTTTATCCCGATTTCAAAGAGATTGAAAAATATGATGGTGTTGTAAGAGCCAAAAACTTTGAAATCTTTAAAGAAACACTCACCGAAAACGGAATGATTCATTTGGCCGATAGTTTTCTGCTGGCTTCCGGTAAATTGCAGGCGCTCTGTTACAAAGCCGACATTGAAGCTGCGCTGAGAACCGAAGGTTTTGGCGGTTTCCAATTGCTCGATCTGCACGATTTTCCGGGGCAGGGCACTGCGTTGGTGGGTGTACTGAATCCGTTCTGGGAAGAAAAGGGGTACATTTCGCCCGAAGAATACAGCCGGTTTTGTAACTCCACAGTTCCGCTTGTGCGAATGCAAAAGTTTATCTGGCTAAATAATGAAACTTTGAAAGCCACAGTTGAAGTGGCTCATTTTGATGAAAAGACTTTTGAGAATTGTGCTCCTGAGTGGAAAATCACCGACAAAACAGGAACAGTAATTCAGGAAGGGAAATTGGATCAATCCAATATTCAGAATGGAAAGCTTTCAACGCTGGGCGAAATTTTTGTTCCGCTTAAGTTTGTCGAAAAACCGCAAAAGCTGGTGCTGGAGGTTAAAATCGATAAGTTTTCAAATAGTTGGGATTTTTGGGTTTATCCGGCAGTAAAACAACCAGTTGCAGGCGCAGATAAAATTATGGTCGCACAAAACCTGAATGAAAAAACAAGGAAATATCTTGAAAACGGAGGAACAGTTTTGTTAACCCTGAAAAAAGGAACACTTTCACCTGAAGCCGGAGGTACCATCAAAACCGGTTTTTCCAGTATTTTCTGGAACACAGCGTGGACAGCAGGGCAGGGGCCACACACACTGGGCGTTTTGGTAAATCCTGAACATCCGGTGTTTTCAGAGTTTCCGACCGAATATTTTAGTAACTGGCAATGGTGGGATGCCATGAACCACGGACAAGCGATTAATTTGGCTGCAATCGATCCGAAAATTCAACCTTTAATTCGCGTTATCGACGACTGGTTTACCAATCGTCCGCTGGCGCTGGCTTTTGAAGCAAAAGTTGGAAAAGGGAGAATTCTTGTTTGCAGTATTGATTTGTTGACGGAACAAAAAAACAGGCCGGAAGCAAAGCAAATGATTTTCAGCATTCAAAAATACATGGTTGGAAAAGATTTTAATCCGGCAACGGAAGTTGATTTTAAGACTTTGTCGAGATTAGAAAAGTAAACCGAAAAAAAAACGCTGAAATTTTTCTTTCAGCGTTTTTTTTGCCCCAAGCGGGAAAATGTAGAACTATTTGCACATTGATTACGAAGCCTTACTGAACTTTATGGAGTCGCAGAAACGGAAAAAACTCAAAAGTCATTTTGCCCGAAAATTTCGAAAAGTAATAAAGTGCATGTAGTAGATGATTCTGTAAATACAAAGAATTAAAATTTTTAAAAGCGATGCCACTGGCAAAGTCAAACGGGCGGGTTGCTGATGTTAGAGGCAGTGTTTCTTTCAACTGTCATAGAATAACTTTCGAAGGACTTTACTTTTCACATATTTCTTTCAACTTATCAAGTGCTTTTGGGTAGGTCTGGTTCATATAAGCTAAAAAGTCTTCTGTGATGTTCAGGTCAACGGTAACCGTTGCAGTCCCATTGTTTTCTTCGAAGGTATAGTTTTCAAATCCGTTTGCCCATTTTTCCACTTCAGGTCCTTCTGTAATTTCCTTGTCGGCTTTAAAAAGACCATAATGTTGAATCGAAACAAATCGGTTGGGAATGTTTTCAACTATCCTGGAAACCATACCTCCCTTTTCTCCATTCTCATCCACTCCAATAAACAGAATTTTGCTTCCCTTGTCCCAACTTCCTTCATAGCCCGATGTCGGGTTAAACAAAGAAGTCCATTGCTCATAAGTTGATTTACTTTTAATGCCAAGCATAAAATCATATATCTTGGTTGCAGGTGCGTTGATGCTTACTTTGAATTGTAACTTTTTCATATTTTCAATATTTGTTTATTTAATCTTTCGGGTTGTTGTTTTCAGCCATTTTTAGCAGTCGTTTAACACAGCCTGTAACAGTCTGTTATGCACTGTCTTCGTTTTTCATACCTTTCAAAAGTGCATAAATCGCCATGGCGTGGCCATGCCCTAGTTCAAAATCTTCTTTTAGCCAATTAACAATTTCACCTGCTTTTATTCCAGGTTTCAATTGTCCGCCTTGACTAAGTCCTTTTTCTTCTGCCATTTTCCTGAAATCTTCAGGGCCCTTGCCAGTCTTCGATTTGATTGTATTTAAATAAGCCTGAAACGACATAGTTATTTGCTTTAATGTAGAGTATTTCGGTTAACTGGTTGCTTGAAACATTGCACTCATCCGTTTTTGCATTTCCTCGAACGAAACATCCTCGATATGTGTCATAATTGACCACTGATGACCAAACGGATCGGTAATGCCGCCGGTCCGGTCGCCGTAGAATTGGTCTTTCACCACCATTTCACCGGTTATTTTTGCTCCAGCCTCAATCGCTTTGGCAAATACGGCATCCACATCTTCCACATACAAGCAAAGACTTACCGGAGTTCCACCGATTGTTTGCGGACTCAGGTTGCCCCACTGTTCATTCTCTTCAGCGAGCATGATTTTCGAATTGCCAATTTCCAACTCGGCATGGCCAATGCTTCCATCGGGCATCGTGAGCCGCCCTGTTTCTTTTGCGCCGAAAGCACTTTTGTAAAATTCGATGGCGTCCCCGGCGCCTTTTACTGAAATGTAGGCAGTTAATGAATGCCATCCTTCCGGAATTGCTTTTACTTTTGTTTTCATGATTAAATTTTTAATTGTTAAATGGTATCAGTTGTATAATGAAGGCAAATAACTCCTGAGGCAAATGTTTTGCTAGTCAGGAGTTTTAGCCTGATTTCATGTGAAATATCTTTAAACAGGGAATTGCCTTGCCCAAGCAGGATGGGATTGACGAATAGCCAGTAATCATCGATTAAATTTTCATTCATCAGGAACCGTGTTAGGGTCGGACTACCAAACAGGACGATTTCTTTTCCTTGCTCATTTTTCAATTTCCTGATTTCATCCGGTAAATTAACACTGATAAGCTTCGCATTCTTGATTTCGGAACTTTTCAATGTTTTTGAAACAACAATTTTTTGAACACTTTTGTACCAGGCCGAATGTTCAATGTCGTGTTTGCTCACATTGGGCTTATCGGCTGCCGTTGGCCAGTAGTCTTCCATTATTTTGTAAGTTCCCCGTCCATAAAGGGCGGTGTCTGATTTCACGGTTTGCTGTCCGGCAATTTCAAACATTTCCTCATCCGCCAGAATCCAATCCATTTGTCCCTGCGAGTTGGTGGTAAAACCATCCAGCGAAATGTGCATAAACGAAACTAATTTTCTCATTTCCAGATTTTTATTTGATTTAAATCAGGACTTCGGCATGATAGCCGTTCTGATGGAGTATATCAATAATGATTTGGTTTGAAACACTTTCAGCCTCAATCCTCAAAATTTTATCACAATCTTCCAAATCGAAATTAACCTGACTATTTGGAATGTGGTTAATAATCTGATCAATAAGCTTTTCTGAATGCTCGGGCTGCTTGACATTCGTTTTAAAAACCTCAACCATTTCTAATTCTTTTAAGTTGTATCTGCTAACGATTCACAACATCCTGTAACATTTTAATATCCAGTTTTTTCATTTTAAGCATGGCCTGCATCACATTGCCACCTTTGTCAGGATGGCACAACAGTTCGCCCAAAACGTTCGGCACAATTTGCCACGAAACACCAAATTTATCCTGAAGCCAGCCACATTGTTGTGCGCCCTCGAAACCACCATCGGCAAGTTTTTCCCAGTAGTAATCAATTTCATCCTGCGTTTCACAATTCACCACCATCGAGATGGCCGGATTAAAATTCATACCCATATTCTCATGGCTGTCCATGGCGACGAATTCCTGTCCGTTGAGGGTGAACTTGCAGTGAACAACAGCGCCTTCGGGACCAACTTCTTTTCCATACCGCTCCAACTGAATAATTTTGGAATCGCTGAATATGGAGGTGTAGAAATTGATTGCCTCTTCGGCTTTTTTGTGCTGATCACCGGTAAACATGAAACAAGGCGTGATTTTTTGTTCGCGTTCAGGTATAATCAACTGCCACGAAACTCCAAATTTATCCTGAATCCAACCATATTTTTCAGCAAATGGATAGTTATCAAGTTCCATCATTACCGTTCCTTTTTCCGATAGTTTTCCCCAGAGTCGTTCGATTTCCTGAACGGTTTCGCAATTCACAAAAAAGGAGATGGTTGGATTAATTTGAAACATGGGGCCGCCGTTTATGGCTACAAAATCCTGTCCTTCAACCTGGAAAGCCATGGTCATGACCGAATTTTCGGGCATTCCAGAAGCTTTTGCCCCTTCTTCACCGTAACGTGTAGCTGTTTTAATTTTCGAATTATTAAAAACAGTGAGGTAGAAATTTGCAGCTTCTTCGGCCTGATTGTCGAACCATAAGAATGGGGTAATCTTTTGAATTTGAACTCCCTTCTTTATTTTGCCTGGTTCTGCTTTAATTTGTGTTTCCATGATTGCTGTTGTTTAATTGTTTTAACCATTTTCTTATTCCCAAAGTTCGAATATTAGCGTAAGAAGACCGATAACAAAAAAGCCAAATTTCGGGGTATTTAAGACAAAAATATCTTAAATTAGCGAAAAAGATGAAAAATGACAAATCTAGGATTAATAGTGCCATATGATTATAAGCTATTAAGTATAGCGGCAATTCTTGATGTCTTTGAAACTGTTAACCGGATTCACATTGAAGAAAATTGGGAAAAACCTTTCGTGATTCACATGCTGCGTACACCGGGTCAAATTGAAAAGGAAGGTGCTGTGTTGCATGGTTATCCTGTAACCTCAATAAAATCAGAACTGAAAGCAGATGTGGTTTTAATTCCTTCGTTTTCAACCGAAAACATGAAGGAAACGCTGTCAAAGAATCAAATATATATTCCCTGGTTACATCGCCAGTATCAGGGTGGAGCTGAAATTGCCAGTTTTTGTACCGGAACGTTTTTGTTCGGCGCTTCGGGTTTGCTTAACGGGAAACTGGCAACCACACACATTGATGCCTGTACCCGGTTTTCAATGGCTTTCCCGGCAGTTATTTTAAAGCCAGACCATGTGGTTACCGAGGATGGTCGTTTTTATACCAGCGGCGGATCAACTTCAACCTTTCACCTTTTGCTGCGGTTGGTTCAAAAATACTGCGGAAATGAAATGGTAATCAGGATAGCTAAAATTTTCGCCATTGATTTGGACCGGTATAGTCAGAGTTATTTTGGAACTTTTGTACCCAGTCATAATCACAAAGATGATCTGGTGAAAAAAGTACAGGAGAATCTGGAAACCCGCTTTCATGAGATTGGGTCACTGGAGGATATTATGAAAGACATTCCTTCAAGCCGAAGAAATTTTGTCCGACGATTTAAGCAGGCCACTGGATTTCCACCCATTGAATATTTGCAGAATGTGCGCATTGAGTTGGCCAAGAAACAATTGGAGCAAACCAATCAGCATATTAACGAAATTATTGACCGGACCGGTTATTCCGACCCAAAATCATTCCGGAAGGTTTTTAATAAGCTGGTGGGCATGACTCCCATGGAATACCGTGAAAAATTTAATGTAAAATAAAAGGTATAATACACTGATTGAATAGTAATCATGTATAAAATTCGAAAACAAAAAAGCTTACAATGAATTCATTGTAAGCTTTTTTGTTTCAGTGCCCAGAACAAGACTCGAACTTGCACACCCTTGCGAGCACCAGCCCCTCAAGCTGGCGTGTCTACCAATTTCACCATCTGGGCAATATTTCTTTCGAGAACGTTGTGCTTTTAATCAGTTGCCTGTTTTTAAGCGGGGGCAAATATATAAAAAAATCCACCTTCGATACAACCGATGTGGATTTTTTTATAGGTACAAAATCTTATCTCATTCTTATCTGTCCGGCAGTTGTAATTTTCTCACAATACCTGCATTTCAGCGATATCGGGTCGGTTGAAACTACCTTAAAGCAAGTGGTTACCTGTTCGTTGTTTGTAATGCATTTTGGATTAAAACATTTCACGATTCCTGTTATTGAATCAGGAATTTCAACAACCCGTTTTTCAACCACTTCGTAATCGCGGATAATATTCAGTTTGGCATGTGGTGCAATCAACGCAATTTTGTTGATTTCGTCGTCTTCAAAAAACTTATCAGATACTTTTATGATTGCTTTCGCACCAAGTTTTTCACTTTCAAGGTTGGTTCCGAAAGTAATTTGGTTGTTTATGATGTCAAGGCCTAAAATTGAGATAACATTAAACAGGTTTTTGGCGGGGATATGGTCGATTACAGTTCCTTCTTTTATGGCACTCACTTTAAGTTTCAGTTTTTTCTTCTGGTCGTCTTGCATGGCTGATTATTTTAAATTCATGATGTGTGAAATAATGGCTTCGCGTGTGTAAACACCGTTTCGGGCCTGTTCGAAATAGTAGGCCTTTTCGTTGCTGTCAACATCGGTGTGAATTTCGTTAACACGGGGCAGGGGATGAAGCACCTTTACAGTTGGTTTTGTATTTTCGAGCATGGCATTGCGCAGTATGTAAACGTTTTTTACCTGCTCATATTCAATAGGGTCAGAGAATCTTTCCTTCTGAACACGCGTCATATAAATGATATCGGCAGCGCTTACAATATCGGTAAACTCTTTGTGTTCGTAATATTTAATACCTTTTTCCCTGAGTAAAATTTTATATTCATCGGGCATCTCCAATACGGTAGGTGCAATGAAATTGAATACAGGATTTTCAAATTCTGACATTGCCATAAGCAGTGAATGTACCGTGCGACCGTATTTCAAATCGCCTACCATAAAAATATTCAGGTTATCAAGTGTTCCCTGGGTTTTCAAAATTGAATACATATCAAGCAGCGTTTGAG
>DPCJ01000100.1 GCA_003516705.1 Prolixibacteraceae bacterium
CCCAGATTAAATCATCCTTTGATATCGAGAATTCAAAATGGTAAATATTATTTGGAATTGGGTTTGAAACAAGTGTCCAACTCTTCCCCCAATCATTTGTTTTGTACAGATTTCCATCCCAACCACCGCCAAATACTTNNTGTATTTAATTTATTGTGAAAGAAGGCTGTGGCATTTATAGTAAATTCAGAATAAAATTTTCCGTTGGAGTCAAAAATCTTCCCTTTTACGGTTTGCTGATTCTGTTCTGTTCCCAGTTTCCATCGGGTGGTCATTTTGTTTTCCGTGTCAGCTTCAACAATTGAATTATCGATTGTTCCGCCTCCTGATAATACAACGAATTCGGTGTAAAACTTTCCTGGTGTCAGGTTGATTTCGCTGTTAAAATACGCTACAATCCCTATTTCATACTCAAGATATTCGCCGGCTACTGCCGACTGGTTTTCACCTGACTTTTGATATCCAAATGATTCTAATGTCAATGAACCAGGTTCAGGGTATTGTTCACACGAAAGCAAAATGAAAACGACGAATAATATTGTGACAATTTGTTTCATGGCTGTTTATTTTGCAAGTGGAATATTTACACCAGCCACAATGGTGGTGGCACGGTTAAACATTTTCAGATTTCTGACAGAATACGACGGATTCTGAATATCATCAAGGTTTTCAAAAAGATTGACCAACCCGATTGTCTGGTTCACTCCCAGAAACATACTTCCTTTCTTAAATGCTGAATATTCAAGCTGGTAGCCAAACATCAATCCAGCATCCCAGTTTTTAATCCATTTGTCAATGTCGATATCGAAATAACTTTCTGTCACCGTGTACCCTGATTCATATTGATTGGTATATATTCTTTCGCCTTGTGCGTAAGCATTCTGAAGCCATGAAAAATAAAGCCCTGTACTGAAATCAGACCTTAGTTTTCCTCTGGTTGAAAACTCAAACAAAAATGGAAATGTTAAATAATCAAGATTTACTTCAGAAGATAAATTCGTTGTATTTCTCAACTCGTTATCGGTCTGTGGTACATAAATAAATTCTTGATTGCCATCATATTCAAGGCCATATCCTTTTCTTTCGAACCAGACTCCGGAGTTAATAGATACTGTTTTGTCAAGAATCCATTTTACCGAAACTCCACCCGAAAAGCCGGGTTTATTTATGTAGTTTTCGTTATTATCGGAAGTGTGTGCCATCGATATCAACACTCCGGCATGAGGAGATAATACCACTTTTGGGGGAATAGAATCATTTTGTTGTATAAAATATTCAAATGGTGAATAGCCAACTCCGAAAGTAAATTCTGAAGAACCGATTTTCCCCATCTCCGGCTTTAGAAAGTATGATTTAGCGTTGGTAACCTGGCCTGCTGCAAAAACCGACCAATGATTATTAATCTGAAAATTCAGCGAACCTGCCAAGATGGAGCCCCAGTCATTAAGCGGAGGAAAATTGTTGTTCATATATTCCTCGGTATAAATTTCCGTGTCTTTTCCCCTGTATTCGTCGTTGGTGACAATGGCATAATAAACTCCGCCCCCGAATTCAGCACTGAGCCTGCCTCCTGTTTTAAGTTTTAGTATGAGCGGAATCCTGAGAAAGCTGAAATTCTGATTTTTGAAATTGTAGGAAGGTGGTGCAAACATCGATGAAGATAAATCGGGAGTCCAGTATGAAGAGTACCCCATCATATAATAATCGGGGTAGTAATGATAATTTTTCTGATCAAAATAGCTGGTTGTATGGTTTATTCCCGACTGCAAAACCATCCATTTCAAGGGTTCAAACTTTACAAAAATGCCGTTCACCGGGCCTGGTAATCCATCAAGATGGTCGGTACCCTGCGATTGATGAATATTCGAATAATTAACTCCATTCTCAATTCCAAACATAAAATTTTGTGCCAGGGCAGGAGTTAAAAATGAAAACAGGAAAAAGAACAGAAAATATTGTTTCATAGGTAGGTTATTGATTTTAGGGAAGATGAAATTTTATGGAAAAAGGTTGCCTGATTTTTAAAATTTATTTAAAAATGTAACCTTATTAATCTTCCAGAAATGGTTTCTCCACTTTCACTCCGGTAAAAAACTCTTCCAATTCGGCCAGCGTTGAATCGGTTTTTGCTTCGTCGCGAATCACTTTTCCTTTTTCGAGGATTACGATTCGCGAGCAAACATCGGTAACATGGTCAAGGTCGTGACTCGATATGAGGATGGTTTTCTGGTTACCAGCAGCAAAACTCTTAATAATTCCACGCAACTGGTATTGCGACGAAGGGTCGAGATTGGCAAAAGGTTCATCAAGAATCACCACTTCAGGATTGCCCATAAAAGCCCCGGCCACACCCACTTTTTTTTGGTTACCCTTCGAAAGGTCGCGGATGTACTTCTTTTTCCCTATGATTTCGCCATTAAAAAACGGCTCGAAATCTTTGACAAATGCCACAATGTCGTTGGCATTCATGCCTCGCAGTTCGCCAATAAAACCAAGGTATTCGTCGGGAGTGAGGTACCCGATTGTAAAACTTTCGTCAATATAAGCGCCGGTGATGGCTTTCCATTCTTCTGATTTTTCAACCGGAATCTGGTTGATGGCTACCCGGCCTCGTGTAGCGCGAATCAGATCGAGAATGAGCGAAAAGAAAGTGGTTTTTCCGGCTCCGTTATTTCCCACCAAACCAAAAACATCGCCTTTGTTGATGGTGAGTTCTGTGATATCGAGCACTGTGGTGCTGCCGTATGCTTTTTGAAGATTTGTTGCTGTTATCATAAGAACGAGATTTTTTGTGATTAATAGTGATTTATTAAAACTTTTTGTGACTAATAGTGATTTGTTGTGATTGTTAGTAAAACCATTTAACTGGCTTTGTAGGCTGCCACCATTTTGTGTTTGCGTTTTGTGTATTGTTTGGCGAAGTAGTCGATGAGTTTTGGATGAAGAATAATTCCGACAATTCCTAAACCGCCAAGAACTGCAAAAGCAATATTATTACCGACGAGCCAGGCAAGCAGTCCGTAAATTGCGAATGGCCCGAAAATTACGGGAAAAGTTATCAGCCAGTTAGTAGCGCTCATTCCCTGGTAGTTAAACGCAGCCCGTTGTTCGAGTTCAACCGCTTTCCGGCTGTTTAGGCCCAGGGCGAAAATCACAAAGGTGTTTACTCCAACATTGTACAACATTACTGTCAGGTGGATGTATAAAACTTTTGGCGAGATGAACATGTAACCCAGCGAAAGCAGGTAGTAAATCACATTCGAAGCTGCCATCAGGAAAAAAGCCGATTGCAGAATTTCTTTCATTTTAACTTTTTGTACCATCAGCAACGGGTAATAACGTCCGTGCCAGGCCGGGAAAAACTGCCCGTAGGTCATGCTGAACATGCCGGTCATTATCATTCCTCCCAACATGAAAATGAAGTCGGAAACTTCTTTTTTGTTACTGTCCTGATACAACAGTAATCCATAAAAAACAAACAGCACTGACATCAAAGCCGAAGTTCTCGGGCGTTTGTTGCGGGCAATCATTTTTACCTCAATGGTGAGCATTTTACCATATTCGCCAACCCTGCCCAGCCACGAAAAGTCGTGGGTCATTTTATCTTCTTTCTTTTTTGAAAGCTCATCGATGTAAAAACGGCTCAGCAGAAACTGCTGGTTCAGAAAATAAAGCAAAAAAATCAGCACCGGGAAAACAACAACAGCGGCAGGATAAGCGACCACTGTGTCGAAAATTTTTCCATAAGCGGCATTCAGGTCCACAATCCCCAGTTTGTTAACGGCAATCACAGCCACTGCCAGACCAAGAAAACCGTAGAACCAGGCATTCGATTCGTTGGTACGCCACTTAATGTAAATGGCCAGATAATGATTAACAAAAATCATCAGCATCAGCGAAGCCAGCCACGCAGCCAGCACAGGTGCCGAGAGTTCATTAACCGCCAGTTTAAATGTAAACGGCAAAATCATAAACAGCGGCAGCACATTAAAAAAGTGAAATACCGATTTGTTTAGCAGGTAGCGGGCAATGCATTTTCGTTTTACCGGAAGTGGGAGAAAAGGCTGAAACCCAATCGTGGGCAGGTTTTGCATCATTATGCGCAAAACAAGGTCGAACCCCGCATACACAAAAACGAAGGAGTTAAACGCGGCAACTTTGGAAACGATGTCGGTTTTTTCGCCTAAACTTTGGGTTAAAGCAAAACCCAGAATTAAAGCCGTTGCCGAGAAATAAAGCGCCAGGAAAATCAGGATTCCCTTGGCAGCCATGTTTTTGCTGAAATAGGACGACCGGGTAAGTTCTCTCCAGGCAAAGTAGTAAAAGTTACGTTTCATATTTTTGAGTGGTGAGATTTTAGTATTGAGTAATGAGACTTTTGGTTAGTAAAAGTTCGGAGGATAAAATTACATTTTTTCCTTTCATGAGTTCAGATTTGGTGGATTTAGTTTGTTAGCTGAAATTGTTTTTCTGATTATTTAATATGAACTTTTTCACAGTTTTCCAGTCAGCACCACACCATCTTTAAAATGCCAGGTTTCTCCTGTGAGGCTGAAGATTTCGACCAAAACCACATAAACACCAAGGTTCATTCGTTGTCCGGTTTGGTCCTCGCCATTCCAGCTAAATTTTCCTTCGCTGCCCAGAATTTCGTTGTTGGCCAATTTCATTACAAAACGGCCGGTGGCATCAAAAACCGAAATACTGGCAAGACAACCGGGTTTTGTGGTTTTGTATTCTATCAGGTATTCATCGTTGTAGCCGTCAAAATCGGGCGAAAATGATTCGGGTGAAAAAATAACCTCGGGGTTGCTGATTTTGGCTGTTTCTCCCTGTGAGTTTTTGTAACCCGGTGTTCCATATCCTGCAACGGAAGCAGCAGAATGCCAGTTGCCAAATTCATTTGTAGTTTCTGTCGAAATTCTTTCCAGCGCAATTCCCTCTTCATCGGCCAACAACGGATGGTGCAGTTTGTCGGTGTAATGCAGTTCATCAATCACTTTCAGGTTTTCGTCGAGCAGTACTATAAAATCCTCATCGTTGTTGTACGACGGAAATTTTTCCATCTGCAAAAAGCAGGTTTTACATTGAATATCAAAAAACGGGAAAACTCCCGCAGTGTCTTTTGTGAGCGCCAGAAAACTCCCGGGCTCAAAAAACTGTTTTGTAACTGTTAGCTGATAAATCTGTGTCAATTCAAGGTCGTCGGTTTTTGAGGCCATTTTCAGTCGTTTCAGGTCGATGGTTTTGGTTGAGTTGTTGTAAATTTCCACATAATCGCTACCATTTTCTTTTGGATTAAACATTACTTCGTTAATCACAATTTCGCCGGCAAGAATCGGTTCGGCAGGTTTCTCCTCCGCGATCACCAATACTTCATCTAAAATCACTTTGTCGGAAGCATAATTGTTGGTCATTCTCACAATAATCTGAAGCTGGCTTCCAACCAAATTTTTTTGTCCGGCAGTTACAGTTCCCCAGTTTCCTGTATTCGATGAGCTGATTTCAAATGGCTGCTCTGGACCGTTATCGAGTTTATAAAAAGCTTTCAGGTATTTGTTCTCGGTATTTGTATTACTGCCTGTTTCAATGGCCTCCATACTGATTTCAGTTTTCACAAATTCTGAAATATTGATGATTTCGGAAACCCAGGTAATCTCACCGGTTACATCGACCACCTCAAATCTTCCGCCCGAAGTAGCTACGGTTTTTGCATAATCGTTTGCATCGGCTAGTGTTACACTCTCAAAAAGTAACGACCATTTTAATCCTGTTAAATCGGTTTGAATCAATCCGTTTTCGCTGCCCCAAATGCCTTTGCCGGGCACAGAAAAACTTTCGCGCCAGATTTCTCCGGCTTGTAATTGTCTGACTAATAAAAGACAAAAGAATATTAAGATTTTTGAAAGATTGCTAATCATCACATTTACAATTAGAAGCAAAATACTATTTTTACCCCGATTAAAAAATAGCTACAGATTTAAATTTTAAAAAGATTACAAAAATGAAAGTTGCAGTTGTTGGAGCAAGCGGAGCTGTGGGACAGGAGTTCCTGCAGGTACTTGCAGAGCGGAATTTCCCCATGGACGAGTTGGTACTGTTCGGATCGGCCCGAAGCGCCGGAACATCTTACATTTTTAAGGGTAAGAAACTTGTAGTAAAGGAATTGAAGCACGGCGACGACTTTAAGGATATTGATATTGCATTGACCTCGGCAGGAGCCAGCATCTCAAAAGAATTTGCTGAAACCATCACAAAATATGGCGCAATTATGATCGACAATTCCAGCGCTTTCCGTTACGACAACGATGTGCCGCTGGTGGTTCCGGAAGTAAACCCGGAAGATTCACGCATCCGTCCGCGCAATATTATTGCTAACCCCAATTGTTCAACCATTCAGATGGTGGTGGCGCTGAAACCCATCGACGAACTGTCGAAAATCAAACGTGTTCGCGTGGCTACTTACCAAGCTGCCAGCGGTGCCGGTGCGCAGGGCATTGCAGAATTAGAAAACCAGTTGGTTGAAATTGCCGAAGGAAAAGAACCTACAATTAAAAAGTTCCCATACCAGCTGGTGATGAATATTATCCCGCACATCGACGTTTTCCTCGATAACGACTACACCAAAGAGGAGATGAAAATGAACTGGGAAACCAAAAAAATTATGCACACCGACGCCGAAGTAAGCGCAACCTGTGTGCGAATTCCAGTGGCCCGTGCACATTCAGAAGCCATTTGGGTTGAAACAGAAAAACCACTTTCGGTGGAGGAAGTAAAAGCTGCATTCGAAAGTTTCGAAGGATTAACCGTGATTGACAATCCGGCCGAGAAACAATACCCGATGCCACTTTTTGTGGCCGGTAAAGACGATGTTTATGTGGGCCGCATCCGCAAAGATGTTACCGACCCGAACAGCCTTACTTTCTGGTGCGTAGGAGACCAGATTAAAAAAGGCGCTGCACTGAATGCAGTTCAGATTGCCGAATGGCTGATTGCTAATGGCGAAGTGAAAAAGTAAAAATTCTTGATTTTTAAAGATAAAGGGGGAAATAAATCGGGCGAAAACCTATTTTATTTCCCCTTCTTCTTCCTCATCATAAACTTCAATAATTGCATCTTCGGTAAATGCCTTTGTTACCACGTATTTATCGAGTGTCATCAGTAACGAGGGAAGCACAACAAGATTAAAAAACATGGCCACAAACAATGTGGTAGAGATAAGAATTCCAAGAGCTTTTGTGCCTCCAAAATCGGAAACAGTAAAAACAATAAACCCAAGAACAAGTACAATTGAAGTGTAAATCATACTAAAAGATGCTTCGCGCAATGCGTTTATAGTTGAAAGCCCGATGTTTAAATTACTTGTTTTCAAATCGTGTCTGTAACGCGCCAGGTATTGAATTGCATTATCGACCGAAATTCCCAAAGCAATACTGAAAACTATAAGCGTTGACGGTTTCAAAGGAATTCCACTATAACCCATAATGGCAGCAGTTACAAGCAATGGAATCAGGTTGGGAACCATTGAAACAACAATCATTCGAACCGAGCGGAACATGATTGCCATTAACAATGAAATAAGCACAACTGCAATCGCCACACTTTCGAATAAATTACGAATCAGAAAGTCTGTTCCCTTTGCATACACTATGCTGTTTCCGGTAAGTGTAACATCATATTTTTCGGGGCTGAAAATTGAATCAATTCCGGGCTTTACTTTTGCCAGAACAGCTTCCATATCATTTGTTCCCATATCAACCACCTGGTAGGTAACGCGTGTAATTTGCATTGTACTGTCGATATATGGTTTCAGCGGATTTCCATTTTTACTTTCCGGAAGGTAGGTTAGTATGAAGTTTTTCTCCATCTCGCCAGGCAGTTTGAACTGTGATGGCTCGCCAAAATAAAAAGCCTGTCGTGCAAATTTTACCATTTCAGTTAACGAAATTGGTTTTGAAAACTCGGGAAATTGACTGATATACTCCTGAAGTTGGTTTGTTTTTTTCAGATTTGACAATTGCAGCACACCATTCGGCTTTCGTGTGTCAATGGTGATTTCGAATGGCATCACTCCGCCAAAATTGGTTTCAAAGTAGCGAAGGTCAACATTAATCGGATCGTCGTAGGCAAGGTCGTCAACCACTTTTCCAGAGGTTTTCATTTTTGTTAAACCGATGACGCTTACAACAATAATTATTGCTGTTGTAATATAAATTTTTGGCCGGTGATGCGTTATAAGAGTAACAATTGTTTCTGTTATTCCATTGAAGAATTTACTTTCAAGATGTTTTGTATGCCGCTCTTTTGGTGGTTTCATAAAACTGATAAAAATGGGGAACAGTGTTATGCTGAGTAAAAATTCGAGCATGATGTTTACGGAAGTCACAAGCCCGAACTCGCTGAACATCTTGTTATTTACAAGAATAAAAGCAGCAAAACCGAGTGCTGTGGCAGTATTCGTCATTAACGAAGCAAAACCAATTCTTCGGATTGTGCGTGACAGCGCCCTTACTTTATTCCCGTGATTGATATATTCGAGATGGTATTTATTCAGAATGTAAATGCAGTTTTCGATAGCGATGATTACAATGAGCGAAGGAATAACTCCGGTTAGGATGGTTATTTTATACCCCATTATCGATATAAATCCCATTACCCAGATAATACTAACCGCAACAACAGCCAATGACGACATTACCACTCTGAACGATCTGAAAAACAGAAACATAATAAACGCAGCAATCAGCATCGATAAAATCACAAAGAGAAAAAGCTCCTGCTGAATCAGCTTCATCGTAATTGTTCTGATGTAAGGCATTCCGGATCGATATACTTTCCGGTTGCTTTCGATTTGGTATTCGTCAACAAAAGCCTGAATTTTTTCAACAACTTTAATTCTGTTTTTCGAATTTAGCTCATCCTTTTTAAGGGTGATTGCCATCAAATAATCATGCGTATCGGGGTTGTAAAACAAACCTTTATAAAATGGAAGGCTGTACAACTGGTTTTTTATACTGTCAACTTCGGCCTGACTGGTGGGGCGATTTGTAACCAACGGCCTGAAAGTGAATTTACGGGCTACAGTATCTTTCTCAATCACCACAATCCGCGAAATACTTACAACTTCCTGAATTCCTTCAATTTGATTGATTTTATTGCCAAGATCGAACCACCGGTTAAACTCCTCAAGTTCGAAAATCTCAGGATTTCTGATGCCCAGGGCGATTACCCTTCCATCTTCGCCGAACTGCTTTTTAAACTTCGAATAGTTTTGAAAAGTAGAGTTGTTTTCAGGGAGCATGCTGGTCATTTCGTAGGATAATTGAACTTTAAGGGCCATATATCCCATAAAAGCTGTAATTAAACCAATTACGATAAGAATGGTTAACCGGTGACGCAAAATTACCCTTACAATCCAGGTCCAAATCATGCTGACTTTATCTTTTTTTAATTAGGCTCAAATATAATTTAACGAAACAAAATAATCACATTATTAATGCTATGTTGCTATACAACTGCCATTTCTTCCGAAAATGCTAAAAATTTAGGAATCAGATTTTTAATCAACATCTAAATCCCAATCGGTGCTGTATAAAAATTCGTTGAACGGAAACCTTTGTGCGTGAATTTCTTTAATCTGGTTATACATTAAATCTTTGAAATCCTCAATGTTTTCCTTGTTCAAAGCTGAAATAAAAACAGAAGGCGTATTGTTTTTACCCATCCACGAGTTTTTCCATTCCTCAAGCGAAAAGTTCTCTTTGGTGCGTTCACTCAAATCGTCATCGTCTTTCTTAATATATGAGAACGCATCAATTTTGTTAAAAACATAAATTACCTGTTTGTCATTTGCCTTAATTTCTTCGAGCGTGCGATTTACCGTTTCAATCTGTTCCTCAAAACCGGGATGCGAAATATCTACAATATGTAACAGTATATCGGCTTCGCGAACTTCGTCGAGCGTCGATTTGAACGACTCCACCAAACCATGTGGCAACTTTCTTATAAAACCAACTGTATCGGCAAGCAGAAAGGGCAGGTTGGCAATTACCACTTTCCTTACTGTGGTATCGAGTGTTGCAAAGAGTTTGTTTTCAGCAAAAACTTCCGATTTTGCAATCATATTCATGATGGTTGATTTGCCAACATTTGTGTAGCCAACCAACGCCACCCGAACTAATTTTCCACGGTTTTTACGCTGAATGGATTTCTGCATATCAATCTTTTTCAGCCTTTCTTTTAACAGCGCGATTTTATCCAATATTATCCGGCGGTCGGTTTCAATTTGTGCCTCACCCGGACCACGCATCCCAATTCCACCACGTTGCCGTTCGAGGTGAGTCCACATGCGGGTTAAGCGGGGCAATAAATACTGGTATTGCGCCAGTTCAACCTGAGTTTTGGCATGAGCAGTTTGTGCCCTTTTGGCAAAAATATCGAGAATCAGGTTGGTGCGGTCGAGCACTTTACATTCGAGAGCGCGCTCTATGTTTCGCAATTGGGAGGGTGTTAATTCATCATCGAAAATTATGGTGTCAACCTCCATCATTTTCATATAATCACCAATTTCCTGAAGTTTTCCACTACCTACAAATGTTGCAGTATTCGGATATTCGAGTTTCTGCATGAACTTTTTAAGTACGGTTGCTCCGGCAGTATCTGTCAGAAATTCGAGTTCATCAAGATATTCCCTGGCCTTTTTCTCGTCCTGCGAGCCATTAATTAACCCAACCAGAACTGCTTTCTCAATATTTGGTGCTGTTTCAATCATTTTTACAAGNNCATCTTTTCCCACCACAAATGTTACGTAAACTTTACCCTGAATGCCATTTTCCTGGGCAATAACAGGGTATTTAATCTGATTGGCAATGTACGCACGTAGTGCCATTTCTCCACCTGGGAATTCAGGCATGTCTT
>DPCJ01000190.1:0-10432 GCA_003516705.1 Prolixibacteraceae bacterium
GCTTAGATCGAACTAACGTTTAATAATCATTAGAGATGAAATTAAATACTTTACTGTCGTTACTTATTACCCTGCTTTTGGGATTTATGTCGTGTAAATCAACAAAAACTACAGCCACAGAAAATAGTGGAATAAATCAGTCTGAACTAACAGAGAAACACTGGAAACTTGTTGAACTTAACGGACTTTTGGTTAACGAAACCTCCCGGGAACCATTCATTGTATTCGAAAAAGAGGGAACCCGCATTCACGGTAATACAAGTTGTAACAATTTTTTTGGCACTTTCGAATTGCTGGAGAAAAACAAAATTAAGTTTTCGCAGATTGGAATGACAAAAATGGCTTGCATTGGAAACATCATTGAAACACCTTTTATTCAAACGCTTGAATCAGCGACTGCTTATAGAATCGAGAAAGTTTCGCTATTTCTGTTTGACGAATCAGGCACAATCAAGGCACGATTTACAGAAGAAAGCAGGAACTGATTGCGTTTTCGAAATTTGAACAGCCTCGATTATTCAATCCATTCAGTTTTTTCCTGCACATTTCCCCTGCCCGGCGTAGGATAATCAATGGCAATCTCTCCTAAATAAAAGAACCCAAGCAATTTTTGTCCGGTTTTTAGCTTGAGTAACCCGTTCAGCAAAGGTAAAAACTCAGGGGTTGACCAAAAAGCGCCAAATCCTTTGTCGGTTGCTGTAAGCCACATATTCTGCACCGCCATTGAAACTGCAGCAATTTCTTCCCACTCCGGAATCCGTTCAGCTTTATCGCGCTCCATAATTATTGCAATCGCAACCGGAACATTTTTTAAGGCTATTGTGAATTTTTCAGCTTTTTGAAGGTTTACCGGCTCAATTTCAGAACTTGTTATCAATAATTCATAAATATCGGCAGCCAGTTTTTGTTTTGCCTGCCCCCTGAAAATTTTAAACCGCCAGGGTTCTGTGTTTTTGTGTGTAGGTGCCCAGTTGGCATTTTCAAGCAACTCCTCAATCAATTCTTTTGATACTTCGGTTTTGGCAAGAAATTTCGGAGGTGTTGCACGACGTGCTTTTATTAATTCACTGATGTTGTTCTCCATAATTCAAAAATTTTATTGCGATTTCCAAAAGTAACGATAAACTTCGGGCTCAGTTCATTTCAAAAAAAAACGGCGGTTAAAACCGCCGCTCTTTGTCCTGTTATGATTTTATTTATTTTTCGTATCCAAGAATTTTAAACATGTCGTTGGCCGACTGTTCGTTACGATAAACGTAATCAACAATATTACCTTTGTCGTCGCGATCGATAATTACATGTTTTGGCGAAGGAATTAAACAGTGTTTAATTCCACCGTATCCGCTAATGGCATCCTGATAAGCGCCTGTGTGGAAAAATCCAAGATACAGTGGCTCCTCATCATCCTCGGGATATGAAGGCAAAAGAACTTCCTGATTTAAATCTTCCGAATTATAGTAATCCGAATGGTCGCAGCTGATTCCACCAATGTTAACTCGTTTGTACTCGTTTTTCCATTTGTTGATTGGCAGCAAAATAAACTTCTCAAAAATCGACCAGGCATCTGGAATTGTATTCATCAAACTATTGTTAATGATATACCAGCTTTCGGTATCGTTTTGCTGCTTTTGTTCAAGTACTTCAAAAATAATGGCACCACTTTCACCTACTGTGTATCTGCCAAATTCGGTATAAATATCAGGTTCTTTTATTTTTTCGTTGGTACAGGTCTCCTTTATAATGGTTACAATTTCGTTAATCATGTACTCGTAATTGTATTCAAAACCAAGGTGGTTGCGAATCGGAAATCCACCACCCAGATTAAAAGCATCGAGTGTATCGCACTGTTTCTTTAAATCAACATACAGTTTTAAGGCTTTTTGAAATTCGCCCCAATAATACAAGCTGTCTTTTATTCCTGAATCGACAAAGAAATGAAGCATTTTCAGCTCAATATTTTCTTTGTCTTTTAACTTTTCGGCGTAGAATTTTAATATGTCGGCATGTCTGATACCCAACCGCGAAGTGTAGTACGACGACTGTGACTCTTCATTAATAGCCATTCTGATTCCTACTTTAACCTTAATCCCGCCGGCCAGTTTTTCAATTCGTGTCAACTCGTTCATGCTGTCAAGCACGATGATGTTGTTCTTAAACCCAATCTCCTGCAAATTGAGAATTTTGGCAAGGTACTCGTCGGTTTTATAACCATTGTGAACGATTACCCGGTGTTTGTCGATTTTCTTTTCGCGGTAAAGGTTTAAAATAAGATCGATATCGTAAGCCGATGAAGTTTCGAGGTTTACATTTTGTTTTAAAGCCTCGTTTACCACGTGCGAAAAGTGATTACACTTGGTACAATAACAATAGAAATAATTGCCTTTGTAATTGTTTTTCTTGATTGCCTTATTGAAAAGATTACGCGCCTTTTTTATTTGATCGCCGATCTTTGGAAGATATATAAATCTGAAAGGTGTTCCGTACTTTTTAATCAGATATTTTAAAGAGATGCCGTGAAAAGTAAGGCTGTCGTCTCTTAAATCAAAGCCTTCCTGCGGAAAGTAGAAGCTCTGCTCGATCAAATCAAAATAGGTATTTTTCATCTACGTAATCATAAAGAATTATTAGTATTTATAAGTGTGGCAAAATAAACTATTTTTTCCGAATTAATTCGGGTAATAATTTCAAAGATTCTACCCGATAAAAAAACTGATCTCACATCAAATATTTTATCGCAAATCAGCCAACTTCATAAGAGTAATTTATCATTTCAATCAGGCCGAAGTTAGTTTTAAAAAGCATTGTAAAACAGACTATTAATAAAATTGATATATAGTAACCTGAAACCAAAAACTACTTTCTGGCTATGAATTACGGGGTTAAAACAGTATTTTGTCATAACCGATTCGTAAAAAAAATGCTTAATTTGTCGTGCTTGTTTTCGAATTATTTAAGTAAAGAATCGGAACAAGAAAAATTAAGTTTTTAATAACAAAAACAAAAACAAAAAATGAGCAAAGTTCTGATTATTGGGGCAGGTGGTGTTGGACGTGTGGTTGCAAGCAAATGTGCCGACAACCCGCAGGTTTTTTCTGAAATATTGCTTGCCAGCCGAACAGTTTCGAAATGCGAAACCATTGCACGCGAAGTGGGGAAAGGCCGCATTCAAACCGCACAGGTAAATGCCGATAATGTACCCGAAGTGGTAGCGCTGATCAACAGGTTTAAACCTGAGTTGGTTATCAATGTTGCACTTCCTTACCAGGATCTGCCCATCATGGATGCCTGCCTCGAAACCGGTGTAAACTATTTGGATACTGCCAATTACGAACCAAAAGATGTTGCAAAATTTGAATACAGCTGGCAATGGGCATATCATGAAAGGTTTAAAGAAAAAGGAATTATGGCCGTTTTGGGATGCGGATTCGATCCCGGTGTTTCAGGAATTTATACGGCATACGCTGCAAAACATCATTTCGATGAGATACATTATCTCGACATCGTTGACTGTAATGGCGGTGACCATGGCAAAGCTTTTGCAACCAATTTCAACCCCGAAATCAATATCCGTGAAATTACCCAACCCGGCCGTTACTGGGAAAACGGAAAGTGGGTTGAAACCAAACCATTTGAAATTAAACAGGCAATAGAATATCCGAATATCGGGAAACGCAATTCTTATGTATTATACCACGAAGAACTAGAATCGTTGGTTAAAAATTTTCCAACCATTAAACGTGCACGTTTCTGGATGACTTTTGGCGAAGAATATTTAACACATCTTCGTGTAATTCAAAACATTGGCATGTCGCGCATCGACCCTGTTAAATTCAAGGGAGTTGATATTATTCCGCTCGAATTTTTAAAAGCCGTTTTACCCGATCCGGGCGATCTGGGAGAAAACTACACCGGCGAAACTTCAATCGGATGCCGAATCAAAGGAATAAAAAACGGAAAAGAGCAAACCTATTATGTTTGGAACAACTGTAGTCACCAAGTGGCTTATCAGGAAACAGGCACACAGGGCGTTTCATACACCACAGGCGTACCGGCCATGTTAGGCGCAATGATGGTTTTAACCGGAAAATGGAGCGGTAAAGGGGTGTTTAATGTGGAAGAATTTAACCCCGATCCATTTATGGAGAAAATCGGGGAACACGGTTTACCCTGGCAGGAAGTGTTCAACATCGATCTGGAAGTTTAAAAATAATATCTTCTACTTTTTAAATATTTTGAAACTCATTCATTGTTAATAATGAATGAGTTTCTTGTTATTGGAAAATAAAACTAAAAAAAATGGACTACTCAAAAATAACATCTCCGGCCTTTGTTTTAGACGAAAAACTGCTACGCCAAAACCTCGAACTGATTGATTCGATTCAAAAAAAAGCAGAAATCGAAATCATTCTCGCTTTTAAAGGGTTTGCGATGTGGAGCGCCTTTCCCCTGGTACGGCAATACCTCAGCGGGGCAACAGCGAGTTCATTAAACGAGGCACGCCTTTGTTTTGAAGAGATGAAAACCCGTGCGCATGTTTATTCTCCCGTTTATTTTGAAAGTGAATTCGATGAACTGATGAATTATACAAGCCACATTGTTTTTAATTCATTCAGCCAGTTCGAAAGGTTTTACACGAAAACAAAAAATGCCGGGCATAAAATTTCGTGCGGAATCAGGGTTAATCCTGAATATTCTGATGTGGGAACCGATCTTTACAATCCAAGTGCTGCCGGTTCAAGATTGGGAGTTGGGAGCAATGAATTCCCTGATGAACTGCCCGAAGGAATTGAAGGAATCCATTTTCACGTTTTATGCGAATCAGATTCTTATAGCCTTGAAGAAGTGCTTAAAAATTTTGAAGCCAGATTTGCGAAATACCTGCACCAGGTAAAATGGGTAAATATGGGAGGAGGTCACCTGATGACAAAGGCCGGATACAATCACGACCACCTGGTTGAAATTCTCGAAAAATTTAAATCGAAGTACAATGTAAAAGTGATTCTCGAACCCGGCAGTGCCATAGCATGGGAAACCGGTGTTTTGATTTCCTCTGTTCAGGATATTGTTGAGCACAAAGGAATAAAAACGGCAATTCTCGATGTTTCGTTTACCGCCCACATGCCCGACACACTCGAAATGCCTTATCGTCCCAAAATTATTGGTGCCACTGAACCAAATGAAAAAAGCAAACATCTGTACAGGTTGGGCGGAGTCAGTTGCCTTGCAGGCGATTATATGGAATCCTACGATTTTGGGCATGAACTTATGATTGGCGAAAAAATTGTTTTCCTTGATATGATTCATTACACCATGGTTAAAACCACGATGTTCAACGGGGTAAACCATCCGACCATTGCAATTTGGAGAGAAAACGGCGAGCTTGAAATTATCCGTGAATTTGGGTATGATGATTTTAAAAGCAGGCTTTCTTAGTAAAGTAAAAACATGAGACCACTACTAATTAAACCAAATATAATGAAAACGATTTGTTTAATCCTGACCTTGGCTATACCCGCAATTGGGTTGTTTGGACAATCGCAAACCAACGAACGCGCCAAATGGTTTACCGATGCACGGTTTGGAATGTTTATTCACTGGGGTGTTTACAGTGGAGCCGAAGGCTACTGGAAAGGTGAGAAACTGAGAAACGATAACAATTACGCTGAGTGGATATATTACAGAAACCGGATTGAAAAAGAAGAATACCTGACACTGCTTGACGGTTTTGACTGGGATGAAATTAATCCGGAAGAATGGGTGATTCTCGCCAAAAAATCGGGAATGAAATATCTTACGTTTACCGCCAAACACCACGACGGATTTGCGCTTTGGGACAGTAAAGTGAGTAATTACGATTTGGGGAATTACACAAATCCCAAACGCGATATAGTAAAAGAACTGGCTGGGGCATGTAAAAAACACGGTTTAAAACTGGGTTTATACTACTCGCACTGGGTTGATTGGGAGCATGAATTCGGATGGGACCACAACAAAGAATTAACCGGAATAACACCCGAACAATACGATATCTACTGGCAGGAAAAAGTAATACCGCAAATGCGGGAACTACTCACTAATTATGGCGAAATATCAATGATTTGGTTTGATATGTGGGTACACCATTCCGAAACTGTGGTCACAAAACAGCAGTTACTCCAGCTAAAAAGCCTGATCAGGGAGTTGCAACCCAATTGTCTTGTCAATTCACGTTTAGGTCTCTCGGTTGAGGAAGACCCCGATGTCGATTTTAAGGAGTTGGGCGACAATTCATTTGGAAATAAAAAGGAGGAGTTTCCCTGGCAATCACCTGCAACAGTTGCACATTCATGGGGGTTTCATGCCACCGACAGCGAATGGAAATCGACAACTACTTTACTGAAATCGCTGATAAACAACGTCAGTTTAAACGGAAATCTTTTGCTGAACATCGGGCCACGCGCCAATGGGGAAGTACCTTTCGAAATTTCGCAACGAATACTTGAAATGGGGAAATGGCTCGAAGTTAATGGCGAATCTATTTATGGCGCCGGTGCATTTGATCTTTCGAAAGACCAACAGGACTGGGGAAGAATAACCTGTAAACAGGAATGCAACAAATTTAAACTCTACCTGCATGTCTTTAACTGGCCATTAAATAAGGAGCTTTATCTTACCGGCATAAAAGCAAAACCTGAACAAATTTATCTGTTAAACGACAAACAAAAGTCGCCAATTGCTTTTACCCACGAAGAGGTATTTACCAAAGTTTTGTTGCCAAACCTTCAACCCGATCCGTTTGTTTCGGTTCTGGTTGTTGAATACCCCGAAAAACCAGGAGTAATGAACGGACTCGTTGCAAAATCAACAACCGGTGGTTTTTCATTGACTCCGGGAAATCAGGATTCAATGGAGCAAAATATTCAGATTCAAGGAAAAGAGCAATACGGAACCATGCCTGAACATGTAATTATAAATAAGAATCAATCATTTCGTTGGAAAATATACGTTGATGAACCCGGCGAAAAACAGGTTGATGTTTCGTATAGTTTTCAGTCGCAAACAGCCAACTCGCATTTAATTATTAAAGTAGCCGAATCCGAGTTAAAATTGTCTGTTAAGAATACAGGAAAAACAGTAGGCGAACCCAACCAAAACTGGATAATCGACAATTTTAAATCAACATCAGCAGGAAAAATATATTTCCCAAAAGCTGGTTTTTATGACGTGGAAATGGAAGCAATTCCGGCAAATAATGAAGATCTGAAATTTCAATGGATTTGGATAAATTAGCTATCACTATCATAAATATCTGTTTTTCTTCATCTTACACCTCAAAATACAACATTTTCACTATCAACAATTGTTAATAACTACAGTTGATACAATGTGTATTTAAACAAGAGAAAAAAGCTTGACAAGTGGCTGTTCTTTATATAACTTTGATACATCAGGTGAGCAATAAAAGGCAGCTTTGAAAGTGCGGAAACGAAGAAAGTAACTTAGTTGGAACCGGAAACGTTTCGAACCAGCCGCAAGGAAGGCGCAACAGAAAAGCCGAAGTTTGGACAAGACTAACTGGAAAGTCAAAGTTCNNCCGGGTTACCAAACTGCACACGCTGGCAAGGTGAAAACCTTAAAAGGGTGATTATTAGAAAGCCTAATCCGCAAGGAAGAAGCTGAAAATACTGAATAACACTTCGTCCACGAAGACAAAACGCGAAAGTCGGGTGGACAACACAAAAGTTTGTGCCGTAGAAAGCCAAACCGGAGTGTAGGGGCTGAGAAAAATCCGAAAGGATAAAAGGTAAGCCGGCCAAAATAACCGTAGCCTGGCACGAGAGGCAACTTCGGTTAACTCAAGTGAATGGGAACTAATCGTAAAGATTGGTTCCCATTTGTGTTTTTTATGCCGGTAATGTTTACAGGAAGCTTTAGTTTGCTTTTCTTATTTAGTTTGAATTTAAATCATGCAATCGCATGCATTTTTTTTAAGAATTTGGGTTACTTTTCGTGCTTTATTTGAATTATACAATAGGAAGGACGCTTTTACCCTAGATTATTAAATCAATTTTACTACGAAAAAACTAAAGGAGGCTTTTTGTCTCCTTTTTTTTCACATTCTCTCGGGCATTTCAATTCCCAACAGCTTCATGCCTGAACTGGCAATTTTAGCAACAGCGGCTGACAAAACCAAACGGAAATTTTGTTGGGCTACATTCTCTTCCGACAAGATTGAATGATCATGATAAAATTGATTGTATTCCTTAACCAATTCGTAAATGTAGTTTGCAATTATTGCAGGACTATAATTTGCCCCGGCATCTTTAATAACTTCAGGAAAAAGTGAAATACTTTTCAAAAGCTCTTTTTCTTTTGACGAAAGCTCTCTAATATCAATATCAGTTGTTAATTCGATTTGCCTTTCTGCTGCTTTCCGTAATACCGATTTAATACGGGCGTGCGTGTATTGAATAAACGGCCCGGTATTGCCATTAAAATCGATAGATTCAGCTGGATTAAACAACATATTTTTACGGGGATCAACTTTCAGGATAAAGTATTTCAAAGCACCGAGCGCAATCATCCGGAACGTGTTTTCGGCTTCTTCCTGAGAGAGAGATTCAAGTTTACCCAATTCGGCAGACATGTTGCGGGCAACGGAAATCATCTCTTCAATTAGATCATCAGCATCAACAACAGTTCCTTCTCTTGACTTCATTTTTCCCGATGGCAATTCAACCATTCCGTAAGAAAAATGATACAGGTCTTTACCCCATGTGAAACCAAGCTTATCAAGTAAGACAGCAAGAACCTGAAAATGGTAATTCTGTTCATTTCCGACAACATACACCATTTTATCGATATTAAAATCATTGTACCGCATTTTTGCAGTACCGATATCCTGAGTAATATAAACCGAAGTTCCATCGCTCCTCAAAAGGATTTTTTGATCAAAGCCTTCGCCTGTCAGATCGGCCCAAACTGATGAATCATCTTTCTGAAAAAAGACATTTTCATCAAGCCCGCGTAAAACTTCATTTTTACCTACCAGGTAAGTTTCTGATTCGTAATAAATCTTATCAAAATCCACTCCCAGTTTTTTGTATGTTTCATCAAAACCCTTATAAACCCATCCGTTCATCGTATGCCAAAGCTGAATAGTTTCGGGATCGTGCGCTTCCCATTTCCGTAACATTTCGCGCACAGCCAGCATTGATGGGGCATTGTTTTCCGCCAATTCTTCAGTCATTCCCTGTTTAACCAATTCATCAACTTCGGCTTTGTAATGATTATTAAACTCCACATAACATTCTCCAACCAGATGATCGCCTTTTATTCCTGTGTTATCAGGAGTTCTGTCTTTTCCCCATTGTTGCCAGGCATACATCGATTTACAAATATGAATTCCTCGGTCGTTTACAATATTTGTTTTGATGACTTTATTTCCGTTCGCCTTTAGTATTTCGGAAATTGAATATCCTAACAGATTGTTTCTGATATGCCCCAAATGAAGTGGTTTATTGGTGTTGGGCGAGGAATATTCCACCATCACTGTTTTTGCATTTTGTGTCGGCTGTGCTATCCCAAACATTGAATCGTNNATGTAATTACCTATTTCACGGCCCGTTTCCTCCGGTGATTTTTTTGAAATACGAACAAATGGAAATACTACAACTGTAATATCACCGGTTTGTTCCTTTTTAGTGTTCTGAACCTGAATCTGGGTTAAATCAGGCGAAGAATGATATGATTTGGCTACTGCTTCCTGTACAGCACGTTGTATAATTGATTCGATTTTCATTTTGATTATTTTGGACGCAAAGATAATATTTTTAACAGGTTGATCTGATTCAAAAAAAAAGCCCTGCCAACGGCAGAGCTTTCATTACTATCTTTAAAGAAAATTACTTCTTAACTTTTGCCACTTCCCATTCTACCCTTCGGTTTTTCTCCCTGTTTGTTTCCGAAGTATTAGGAACTGCAGGTTTGTCTTCACCATAGTTATTAGAACCAACATAAGCATTGTTTACACCTTTTGAAAGCAGATATTTAACAACAGCCTGTGCACGTTTTTCTGACAATTCCATATTATGTTTGTTTGAACCCAAATCACAAGCATGTCCTCCAACAACAATGTTGTACTCTTTACTTGCACTCAAGGTCTGAACCAGTTTATCAAGTTCAGCTTGTCCTTCAGCTCTTAAATCGGCTTTGTCAAGATCGAAATACAGTGTCGAAATCTGAATATCTGTCCAATCCGGGCAACCATTGTTTTCTTTTGAACCTTTTTCATTCGGACATTTGTCTTCGCAGTCGATTACACCGTCGCCATCGCTGTCAAGCGGACAACCGCTGGCATCAACCGGGCAACCTTTTGGTGTATCAGGACATTTATCTTTTGGATCCGGAACTCCGTCTTCATCAGTATCAGGACAACCTTTAAATTTAGCCA
>DPCJ01000190.1:10508-10790 GCA_003516705.1 Prolixibacteraceae bacterium
GGGTTCCTTCTACTCCGCTTTTATAACCGGCTTCCAAAAACAATGAAGTGTTAGTGCTAACGGGGAACTTAAAACCTAAACCTGCATTCCATGCAAAGCCTTCAGCCTGATTATCCCACATATAACCGCCACCACCATATAAGTAAGGTTGCACTGCTGCAGTTTCTGAGAAAATGTACCCGTTGTACAATTTATACCTCAGATTTAGTACAACATCCTCAAAATCAATCCCTGAACTTTCATAACCGCCATTAGAATTTAATCTCAAATCGAATGATGGGT
>DPCJ01000086.1 GCA_003516705.1 Prolixibacteraceae bacterium
GATAATTATTGGTTGAATTTTAAAAAACATGTTTTTTAACATGTTTTTTTTGATGTTAATTTAAGGTTAAAACTGTATTTTTAAATTTCTTTAACATTTATGAAGATAAGAGATAAGTATCGTATTTTTATTAATGTTAAAGTAATGACACTAGGACAAACTAATTTAACTAACTAAAATATATCTACTTATGGATTGAACTTATCAATTAAGAAATTTTCAAACTTTCTTACCAATTCAAAAATTAATTTAAACTAAAAATGTATGGAAAAAAAATGCTTTAAGGGCTTTATTGCCTTTTTATTGCTTGCTGTTGTAATGTCATTTTCCAGTGGCGTTAATGCACAGCAAAAGACGATTCAGGGTAAAATTACCGATTCCGGTAATAGCCCGCTTCCCGGCGTTTCTGTTGTTGTTAAAGGTACTACTGTTGGTACGGTAACCGATGTTGATGGAGTTTACACATTAGCGGTTCCTGCCGATGCAGCCGTGCTGATGTATTCATACATTGGTATGTCAACACAGGAAATTGCCATTGGCGATCAAACCACAATTAACGTGGTTTTACAGGAAGATGTTGTTGGTTTGGACGAAGTTGTGGTTGTTGGTTATGGCACAAGGCTGAAAGAAGAAATCACTGGTTCCGTTTCCACTGTTTCTGCCGACCAGTTACAAACTTCAAATTCGGTTAGTGTAATGGACCGTATTCAGGGACAAGTTTCAGGGGTAACTGTAATGCAGTCCGACCGCCCAGGCGGAGAAGCTACCATCCGCATTAGAGGTATTGGTACAATAAACGATGCCAACCCTCTATATGTTATTGATGGTGTTCCTGTTGGACCTGGAAACAATATTAATCCTGATGATGTTGAATCAATTTCAATTTTGAAAGATGCTTCTTCATCAGCAATTTACGGTACCCGAGGTGCAAACGGTGTTGTACTTATTACCACCAAAAAAGGCCAGTTGAATCAAGCCCCGACTGTTAATTTCAGTTTTAAAGCTGGTGTAAATAAAGCCAGTAACAAATACGATTTGTTAAATACAAGCGAGTATGCTGAAGCCGTTTGGTTATCTTACAAAAACAGGGGTGTAGCTCCAAACCATGCACAATATGGTAAGGGTAGCTCTCCAGTAATTCCTGATTATATTTTACCGGGTGGAACAATGGAAGGTTCGGCATCAGTGGATCCTGCCTTATATAAATATCCGGATTATCAGATTTACAAAGCCAATAAACAAGGTACTGATTGGTATGACGAAATTTACCAGAATGGGGTAACACAGCAGTATGATTTATCGGTTGCCGGTGGTGGTAAGAACGGCACCTATGCTTTTTCAGGTGGATATCTGGATGAAGAAGGGATTTTGATTCATACCAAATTTAAAAGGTACAATTTCAGAATGAATTCGGATGCCAAGTTTAATGACTGGTTTAAAGCTGGTCAGTCACTTCAGGCCGTTTTTATCGATCAGTTTGGTAATCTGGGTGATAATGGTGAAGGTATTCCGATTTCAAACGGATACCGCACTCAGCCGATTATTCCGGTTTATGATATCAACGGAAATTTTGCCGGTTCAAGGGCTCCTGAAATGGGTAATGCCGACAATCCAGTTGCACAATTAACAAGGGCAAAAAACAATAATGGCAAATGGGCCAGAGTATTGGGTAATGTGTATGCCGAAATCTATTTGATGAAAAATTTGACAGTTAAAAGTTTATTTGGCTATAACTGGGGGCAGTGGAATTATAAAGGATATATTATTCCTAACTATGAACACTCAGAACCAAATAAAGTAAATGGATTGGATGCCCAGTCAAATTATGATTTACTTTGGAACTGGACTAATACTGTGAACTATAATGCTACATTTGCTGACATTCATAAACTTAATGTGGTGGTAGGTACTGAAGCTGTTGCTGATAACTATCAGTCGCTAAATGCAAGCCGCAGGGTTTATTTCTCACAAGACCCCGATTATATGCAATTAGACTCAGGTGAAGAAAATAAAGATAACAGTGGTGGTCAATCGCAGTGGTCATTATTCTCTCAGTTTGCCCGTGTAAATTACGATTTAATGGGGAAATATTACCTAGAGGCTTCTGTTCGTCGTGACGGTTCCTCACGTTTCAGCGAGGCAAATCGTTATGGTGTTTTTCCAGCTGCATCAGTGGGTTGGTTAATGACAGAAGAAACCTTTATGGAAGGTACCAGCAACTGGCTCGATATGTTAAAATTAAGATTTGGTTATGGTGTATTGGGTAACGACAGGATTGGTAACTACAATTCGTTTACCACTTTTGCAAGTAATAAATATACTGCAGCTTACTCATTGGGTGGTTCAAATACAACAGCCTACACTGGATTTCAGCCATCGGCGTTGGGTAATAGTGATGTAACCTGGGAAACAACAAAAACTACTGACTTCGGGATCGAAGGTGTGTTATTTGACAGAAAGCTTGATTTTACATTGGATATCTGGACAAGAAATACATCGAACATGTTGGTACGCGACCCGATTCCAAACGTTATGGGGCTCGCTACTGCGCCATATGTAAATATCGGTGAAATGAAAAATACTGGTTTTGACCTGGAAATAGGATATAATAATACGGCTTTAGATGGTAACTTGAAGTACAGGGTAGCTGTTACAGGTTCTCATTATAAAAACGAAGTAGTAAGTCTGTATAGCGATCCAAACCGTATTGGTGATGGTGCAAACGAACGTCAGATGTTATACAGCCGTTATGCAGTTGGACATGCATTCCCTGAATTCTGGGGATATGTGGTTGATGGTATTTTCCAAACACAGGCTGAAGCTGATGCTCACCCGCAGTTTGGAACAACAACCTATAATGCACCCGGTCATTTCAAATACAAAGATGTGAATGGACGTGGCGAAGATGGAAAACTTACCGGAAAACCTGATGGAAAACTGAATGTGGACGACCGTACATGGATTGGAAGCCCACATCCTGATTTCACCGGTGGTTTAAATATCGACCTTGCTTATGGTGCCTTTGATTTGAACATGTTCTTCTATGGTAGTTATGGTAATGAAATGATTAACTATGTTACCCGTTGGATTGACTATGGTATGTTTAATGGAAACCTGAGTAAAAAAGCGTTGTACGAATCATGGGGTAGCCCACATCTCAGCAATAATGCAGATGCAACATTACCAATGCTTGATCAGAGCAGTGTATCACAGGAACCATCAACCGCATTTGTTCAGGATGCTTCATTTCTTAGGTTGAAAAATCTGCAGTTGGGTTATACTTTGCCAAAATCGTTGCTGAATAAAGCTCAGATTAAGAACCTCTATGTATTTGTTCAGATGTCAAATCTGTTTACACTGACTAAATATGAAGGACTTGATCCGGAAGTGAATCAGAGTGGTACCTATATGGGTATGGATACAGGAGCCTGGCCAACATCACGACAGATAATGTTTGGAATACAGTTGGGCTTATAAAACAGGGGATTGTTTAAAAATTTAAAAAGAATGAATTATATGAAAAAAATAGCTATAGCAATGGTCATGACAATCTTAATGACCATCTCATTTTCATGCTCGGAAGATTTTCTGAACAAAGAACCCATGGGTGTGACCTCAGAAAATGTATTCTACAATGCAAAAGGTATTGATGCATTACTAACCGGAACTTATTCGATGATAAGAGGAAGTGCTTTGTGGACAGTTAGTTGGGGTGCATCAATTCAAAACTGGACATACGGTTCAGCAGCATCAGATGATGCTTACAAAGGATCGGAAGTAACCGACCAGGTGCCGGTAAACGATATCGAACGCTGGGAAGTAACTCCGACAAACGGATATCCGGCTGATAAATGGCGTTTAACCATTGGGATGGGTGTTGACCGCGCTAATAAAACCATCAAGGTGATTAACAAATCTCTAGAAGACGGAACAATTACTCAGGAACAGGCAACAAAATACCTGGCTGAAGTAAGATTTTTGCGTGCCTTATTCTATTTTGAAGCACGCTTGGTTTTTGGCGATTATTTACCACTTTTAGATGAAACAACTGAGGATCCGAAAACAGTTTCAAATGTGAATGCTGAAGGTGCTGTGTTAAAATTCATCACCGATGATTTGAAATTTGCAGCCGACAATCTACCTGAAACACAGGCACAGGTTGGCCGCCCAACGAAATATGCAGCAATGGCACTCGCCGCCCGTGCTTATATGCAGGATTTGAAATATGCTGAAGCAAAACCTTTATTGGATGCTATTATTGGCAGTGGCAAATATTCATTGATGGATAAATTCATTCAGAACTTTGAAATTGAAACCAACAATAACAAGGAATCGATTTTCGAAATTCAGGCTAATGTGAATGACATTAACGAATCGCTGAATGCGGAAATGGGTATTGGTTTGAACTGGCCTCATGGTGGCGATATTGGAATGTGCTGCGGATTCCACCAGCCATCACAAAACCTTGTAAATGCTTACAAAGTTGATGAAAACGGTCTCCCGTTGTTTGACACTTTCAATAATACAGATTTTAAAAACGACGCTGGTATTGGTTCTGAAGCTACATTTGTTCCTGATGACGTTACTCCTGTTGATCCACGACTCGACTTTACTGTTAGTCGTCGAGGTATTCCTTATAAAGATTGGGGTGTTAATCGTGGTGCATCGTGGATTCGTAAACAATCAGAAGGCGGACCTTACTTGCCAGTAGCAAAACCATTCTTCAAAAAATCACAGCGTTACACATTGTCAACCACAACAGGCTGGCAAACAGGTATCAATGCCAATAATTATCGTTATATCCGTTACAGTCATGTGTTGCTATGGAGAGCCGAGGTTGCTGCTTTTGAAGGTGATGTTGCCAAAGCAAAAGACCTTGTAAACATGATTCGTGAAAGAGCTGGTAATGATGTGGTTATGGGAAAAGTGAAGAAATATGAGTTGCCAACCAGTTTTTATCCATGGGGTGCTGAAGGTGATGTTGATTTTACTCAACCTGCAGCTAACTATAAAATTGGCACTTATACAGCATTTGCTAATAAAGATGAGGCAATGAAAGCAGTACAGTGGGAACAACGCCTTGAATTTGCCACTGAAGGAATGCGTTTCTTCGACCTGCGCCGCTGGGATAATTTACCTGGTAAAATTGGTGGAAAATCGATGGCTCAGATACTTAACGATTTTGCAACTGCCGATTTAAGAGTTCGTGCTGCCTTTATGAAAGGGGCCACTTTTGATGAACGCGACAAATATCAGCCAATTCCGCAAGGTCAGTTAGACCTGCAACCTGGTGTATTAGAACAAAGACCGGAATATAAATAACGTTCTTTAGATTTCAAGATTAAAAAGGGGGCTGCAATGTCCCCTTTTTTTCCTTATGCATTACCAAAAATCCCTGACGTAAAATGAATAAGTTGAAATTAGTTTTCTTCGTCCTGCTTTCTTTTATTGGGTTTTTTGGTTGTGATGATTCTTTTCTTATAAAAGAGCCGTCCGGAATTCCTGCAGAGAATTATTTCCAAAACGAAAATGGCATTGAAGCCCTGTTAACCGGTGCTTACAGCATGGTGCGTGGCAGTGCAATGTGGGATGTAACCTGGGGTGCGTCAATTCAGAACTGGACTTTTGGTTCCGTGGCTTCCGATGATGCCTATAAAGGCGCTGAAAACACAGATTCAAACCCGGCTATTCCCCAGATAGAACGTTGGGAAGTGAATCCTGAAAACAGTTATGTCGAAGAAAAATGGAAATGGGCTTTTGGATTGGGTATTTTCAGAACCAACGAGATTTTGAAAGTAATTCGTAAATCGAAGGAAATTTCAGATGATAAAGCGGCAAAATTTGAAGCTGAAGCACGTTATTTGCGGGCGCTTTTTAACTTCGAGGCATGGCTTGTTTTTGGAGATTACATTCCAATAATTACTGAAACCACCAAAAATCCTGCACAAGTTTCAAATATCAATCCTCCAGATGCAGTTTTAAAAAATATAATTTCAGATTTAAAATTTGCATGGGAAAATCTGCCTGATAAGCAAAATGAACCCGGTCGCCCTACAAAATATGCTGCAATGGCACTGGCTGCCAGAGCTTATTTGCAGGATTTGAAATATACCGATGCTAAACCATTACTCGATAATATTATCAACAGCGGGAATTTTTCGCTGATGCCTTGTTTTTTTGATAATTTCAGAATCGAAAAAGAAAATAATGCTGAATCCATTTTCGAAATACAAGCCAATGTAAACGATGTTAATGAATCATTGAACGGAGAAATGGGTATCGGATTAAACTATCCGCACGCCGGTGATATCGGAATGTGCTGCGGATTTCATCAACCTTCGCAAAATCTTGCCAATGCTTTTAAATTGGATGATAACGGGTTGCCTTTGTTCGATACCTTTAATGATAAAGACCTGAAAAATGATTTGGGAATCCGTTCCGAAGATGAATTTATTCCAACGAATGAATGGCTCGATCCCCGAATTGACTGGACCTTGGGAAGAAGGGGGATTCCATATCTCGATTGGGGAATTATGCGTGGCCGCGATTGGATTAGAAAACAGGAAGATGGCGGCCCGTACCTGCCAGCGATGAAACCATTCTTTTACAAATCACAGCGCTACATTTATTCAACTAAAACAGGATGGATGACCGGCGTTAATGCCAATAATTTCCGTTACATCAGGTTTGCACATGTTTTACTTTGGCGGGCAGAAGTGGCTGCATCGGAAGGCGACCTGCCGAAAGCCCGTGATTTAGTTAATATGGTTCGGCAACGTGCTGGTAATGAAGTTGTGCTGGGAAAAGTTAAAATTTACAGGTTGCCAAAATCAGTTTATCCGTGGGGTACTGAAGGCGATGTTGATTTTACTCAACCAGCTGCCAACTACAAAATTGGAACTTATACAGCTTTTGCAAGTAAAGAAGAGGCGATGAAAGCGGTTCAATGGGAACAACGTTTGGAATTTGCCACTGAAGGGATGCGTTTTTTCGACCTTCGACGCTGGGATAAATTACCAAATAAAATTGGCGGAAAGAGTATGGCTGAAATATTGAACGGTTTTGCCATCGGTGACCTGCGAACACGTTCATTTATGGCAGGTGCAGTATTCAGCGAATCAGATAAATACATGCCAGTGCCACAAACCCAATTGGATTTCCAGCCCGGTATTTTGGTTCAAAGACCGGAATACAAATAATGTTATTTGGATTTTAAGATGAGGAGGAGGCAGCAATGTCCCCTCTTTTTGTTAAAAATAATTGTAAAACCTGCCCTCTTTTCAGATATTGATATTTCCCCTTTTTTCTTAATTTGTTGCCGGATAAACAAACAAAAAAAGTACAACAATGAAAACGCTTTCAACCTTTCTGTTTTTAATGATTGCGGTAACATTTGCATTGAATGCCCAACCAAAAATCTCACTGGTTACAAAACCTTCTGAAAAGAAAATTGATGTATTGATTGATGGTAAGTTATTCACATCCTATATTTATCCCAATACGATTAAAAAACCGGTACTTTGGCCGGTAATTACAGCAGGCGGAAATCAAATCACCCGTCAGTTTCCGCTGAAAAACAAAGCCGGTGAACGTTCTGACCACCCACACCATGTGGGCATCTGGTTGAATTATGGCGATGTAAATGGCCTTGATTTCTGGAATAATTCTGATGTAATTCCCAAGGAAGATGCTGCAAAATACGGTACAATTTACCATGAAACTCTCGAAAGCGTGAGAACAGAAAACGGTATCGGACGCCTGCTGGTTACAGCTTCGTGGAAAGATTACCAGGGAAATAAACTGCTGAAAGAGGTCACTGAGTTTCATTTTGCAGTTGAAGGCAGCACCCGCATTATCGACCGAACCACAATGCTGAAGGCTGAAAACGGGCCTGTAAAAATTACCGATAATAAAGAAGGCATGTTTGCTATCAGGGTAACACGCGAACTTGAATTACCTGCCAGCGGAAAAGTGGAGCTTACCGACTCACACGGGAAAGTAACAACTGTGGATGCAACCAATGATGGCGTTGCCAAAGGAAATTATCTGAGCAGCGAGGGAATTACAGGCGAAGCTGTTTGGGCTACGCGTGGCCGCTGGATGAAACTGTCTGGTGAAGTAAACGGTGAAAAAGTCGCCATAGTGATTTTCGATCACCCGAACAATGCAGGTTATCCAACCTATTGGCATGCGCGTGGATATGGGCTTTTTGCAGCAAATACACTCGGTCAGAAAGCATTCTCGAAAGGAGCTGAAGCAATGAATTTTTCGATTGAAAATGGCGAGTCTGCAACCTTTCGCTACCGGCTTGCTGTTTTTTCGGGCGACCCAACCAATGAGGAAATTGAAAAAATAGCCAAAGAATTCGCCGCTAAAATCTGATTTTCTTATAGAACTAATAGGCCTTGAGGATGTTCTCATCTCTCATTGCTCATCTCTCAATACTTTTCTGAATGGCATTAAACTACATCTGGATTTTCTTTTTTGTTTCGGCCTTTATCATCGGGCTGGCCCGCCTCATTTTTTTTGGCGATACAGAAGTTTTCCCGGCCATGATGAACTCCACTTTCGAAATGGCCAAAACAGGTTTCGAAATTTCGCTGGGGTTAACAGGTGTGCTTACGCTATGGATGGGAATTATGCGGATTGGAGAAAAGGGTGGGGTAGTTGCAGTTTTTGCCCGTTTGTTGGGGCCCTTTTTTAATAAACTTTTCCCCGAACTTGGGAAAAACCACCCGGCTTACGGACCAATAATGATGAATATTGCTGCCAACATGCTCAACCTCGACAACGCCGCAACACCCGTGGGTTTGCAGGCCATGAAGGAAATGCAGGAATCGAACCCGCACAAAGAGCGGGCTTCAAATGCGCAAATTATGTTTCTTGTATTAAATGCTTCGGGATTGACAATTATTCCGGTAAGTATTATGGTTTATCGGGCGCAATTGGGTGCAGCAAATCCTTCCGATATTTTTATTCCGATTTTAATTGCCACCTTTTTTTCCACGCTTGCCGGATTAATTTCTGTGGCAATCTATCAGAAAATCAATCTTTTCGATAAAGTTATTCTGGCTTATCTCGGTGGACTTTCAGTGTTTGTTATCGCGCTTATCTGGTGGTTCTCAACACTCGAAAAGGAGATGATTGCACAAATTTCGAGCATTTCAAGCAATGTCATTTTGTTTTCGGTCATTATCAGTTTTATTACGATGGGAGTTATCAGAAAGGTAAATGTTTACGATGCTTTTATCGACGGTGCAAAGGATGGTTTTGGAACTGCGATTAAAATAATTCCCTACCTGATTGCAATTTTGGTGGCAATTGGCGTGTTTCGCGAATCGGGAGCGATGGAGTGGATGGTTTCGGGATTTACCTGGGCTTTTAATACAGTTGGTATCAATGCTGATTTTACACCTGCTTTGCCAACTGCATTTATGAAACCACTCAGCGGAAGCGGCGCCCGTGGAATGATGGTGGATGCCATGACCCAGTATGGCGCCGACTCGTTTATTGGCCGCGTGGTTTGTACAATTCAGGGTTCAGCCGATACCACTTTTTATATTCTCGCTGTCTATTTTGGTTCGGTCGGAATTAAAAACACCCGATATGCAGTGGTCTGCGGACTGATTGCCGATTTTGTCGGAATCACCGCCGCAATTCTGATGGCATATTTATTCTTTTATTAGAGGAAAATTGAGCTGGTGACTTTAGTTCACCTGCTCAATAAACAAAAAACCAGAACCCAGCAGCAAGTAATCAGCACCCAGCATCAATCAACAGAATCGTAAACAACAACTTTGTTCCACAAGTGTGAATTTTCTTCCACAAATTTCAGGTGAATCGGGTGAACCTGGTAAGTATCCTGTCCTGCCTGGTCATCAAAAATAACCATAAGCGATACAGAATATGAATGGTCAACCACATCGCGGCTTTCGGTCCCGGCCGGAAATCCGATATGACTCATTCTGATGGTTTCAACCTTTAACAGCTTTTTTAATGCATCAACCAACTGTTTTTTGTGCGCCTCGTTTTTGGGTTCTTTCAGCCAGAAGAATACATGGTGAATTAATGCTCCAGTTATTTTTACTTCGCCTGCGCTGGCTTGTTGTGCAACCGGGAGTAAACCAGCCAATGCTGCTGTGGCTGCGGCTTTTTTAAGAAACGAACGTCTGTTTTTCATATTTTTTAGTTTGAATTTTGTTTTCTTTTCAAGACCTCAGCGAGGTCAAATGTTTATAGAATTGTAATTGGATAATTCATACGAATCCGGATGGAGTCGCATTTTTTTATTCTCATTCGACATCTATAAACATGTGAAACCTCTGGTTTCTAAAATATTAAATTTTTACCACTAATTCCTCAATTTCCCTTAAATGCAATTTTAAATGGGGTACAAAACCTTCCACCATTTTTTTTAAAGTCAGTTTTTCTCCAACATCAGCCAACCATTCATTTTGTAACATTTCGGGATTAATATTTTGAATGACATGTGCAAAATGCAGCATCGAAAATTTCAGGTGCTGAACAAGATTTTGCCAGTTTTCATTTTCATAATTCTGAATGGCAATCCACTTGTCATTGTTTCCGTAGGTTGCGTAGTTTGGAAATCGCAACGGCAACTCGCGGTATTGCAAATGCACAACCCGGTGGGTATTGTTAGATGCTGAATCGACCAGATGCCCCACAATTTGTTTGATATTCCGGTTTTGTGAATTCCGGCGCTGTGTTATCATTTCTTCTTGTAACGACAACAACTTCGGCTCCCACTCATTTATCAGCAAGATTATTTCGTTTGCAATATTTTCAAACTGTTTCATTGATTATTTGAATTGTCCATTTTAAAACAACAATCATTCTATTCATACATTAAAGCATTCATGCATTATAGCATTCATGCATTGATTGCCTCCCTTATTCTCACCAACTTTTCAAGTAATCCTTCCAGCAAATCGAGCCTCAGCATATTTGCCCCGTCGGATTTTGCAACAGCCGGGTTCGGATGTGTTTCGATAAAAATGCCATCGACACCCACTGCAATTCCGGCACGGGCAACGGTTTCAATCAGCGCAGGTTTGCCTCCGGTTACGCCGCTGGCCTGGTTGGGCTGCTGTAACGAGTGGGTAATATCAAGCACTACCGGAACATTGAATTGCTGCATTTCGGGAATTCCACGGTAGTCGATTACCAAATCCTGGTATCCGAAAGTAGTGCCACGCTCAGTAAGAACAATGTTGTTGTTTCCGCTTTCGCGTACTTTTGTAACAGCAAACTGCATGGCTTCGGCTGATAAAAACTGTCCTTTTTTGATGTTAACAACTTTTCCGGTTTCGGCAGCTGCCACCAAAATATCGGTCTGGCGACACAGAAAAGCAGGAATTTGTAAAACATCCACAAATGCTGCTGCTATCGCGGCTTCGGGTGCCGAATGGATATCGGTAACCGTGGGAATGCCAAATGTTTTTCCTACTTTCTCCAGAATTTTAAGCGCTTTTTCGTCGCCAATTCCGGCAAACGAATCCAATCGCGAACGGTTGGCTTTCCGGTACGAACCTTTGAAAATGTAAGGAATTTTCAGCCTGTCGGAAATTTCAACAATCTTTTCGGCAATTTCCAATGCCATTTCTTCACCTTCAATAGCGCACGGTCCGGCCATCAGAAAGAAATTTCCCGAGTCGGTGTTTTTCAGATTTTTTATTTGTGGAATCATTGTTTTTCGATGTTTAAGCAAAAGTAAAAAGTAATATTGATTTCAGACTTGTTCAAATAAAAATCACAATCGTTTAATGAATTTGGCTGAAGCATAAATTGTAATTTGTATTTTGGAGCTGAATTTTAAAACAAAACAATGACCTTAAAATCTAAAACCAACTGTTTTCTTTTTGCATTGATAATCGTTTTTTCAGGTTGTACAAAAACGCCAAAACAGGCGCAGAAATCGGGCAATCCGGTTTTTGAAGGCTGGTATGCCGACCCCGAAGGAATTGTTTTTGGAGACGAATTCTGGATTTATCCGACGTACTCCGACGATTATGAAAAACAGGTTTTTTTCGATGCATTTTCGTCGAAAGACCTCGTGAACTGGAAAAAACATTCAAAAGTTTTAGACACTACAATTATCAGCTGGGCAAATCAGGCAATGTGGGCGCCGTCGGTGGTTGAAAAAGACGGGAAATACTATTTCTTTTTCGGGGCCAACGATTTACAGCGAAAAGGCAGTGTTTATTTCGACGAAAACAACGCAATCAACCAAACCGGCGGGATTGGAATTGCAGTGGCCGATTCGCCAGGCGGCCCTTACAAAGATTACCTCGGAAAACCGTTGATTGATGATTTTCACAATGATGCACAACCTATCGACCAGTTTGTTTACAGAGATACCGATAACCAGTTTTATATGTTTTATGGCGGCTGGGGAAAATGTAATCTTGTAAAACTGAACGATGATTTTACAGGTTTTATTCCGTGGGAAGACAGTACGATTTACAAAGATATTACTCCAGAAAATTATGTCGAAGGACCGGTTGTGTTTCAACGTGCCGGCAAATATTATTTTATGTGGTCGGAAGGTGGCTGGACAAACGGAACTTACAAAGTTGCCTATGGAATGGCCGACAAAATTACAGGGCCTTTTCAGCGAATCGGGACAATACTCGAATCGGATGAAAACGTGGCAACCGGCGCAGGTCACAATTCGGTGATGCAAATTCCCGGAACCGACAATTGGCTGATTGTGTATCACCGCCGGCCAATACCGAACGAAGACCGCGACCACCGCGTAACCTGCATCGACAAGCTGGAATTTAATGACGACGGAACCATTAAACCAGTGAAAATGACTTTTGAAGGTGTAAGTCTTGAAAATTGAAAATCAGCAAATATTTGACAAAACTAAACCTGAGTTGCTATGAAGAAGTTTACTTTTTTAATTATTTCGGTAATAATTGTCGCCTCCGTTTTTGCTCAAAACAATACACTCCTCATTGAAGCCGAAAGTTTTGCCAACAAAGGCGGCTGGGTTACCGACCAGCAGTTTATGGACCAAATGGGTTCGCCATTTCTGATGGCTCACGGAATGGGTATTCCGGTAAAAAATGCCGAAACAGAAGTTATTTTTCCGAAAAAAGGAAAATACAGGTTGTTTGTAAGAACCCGCAACTGGGCAGCCCGCTGGACAACCAAAGATGCGCCCGGAAAATTTCAGGTTTTGGTAAACGGAAAAGCAGTAACTTCTGTATTTGGCACCGAATCGATGGATTGGAGCTGGCAGGATGGTGGCTGGATTGAAATCGGCAAAACAAAAACAAAAGTTGAACTAAAAGACCTTACCGGATTTAACGGACGCTGTGATGCACTGATTTTTACAACCGATTCAGAATTTATTCCACCCACAGCGGTTGAAAAACTGGCTGAGTTACGTACGAAACTCAACCCTGAAACTGCCATTATAAAAGATGCCGGTACTTTCGATTTTGTGGTGATTGGAGGAGGAATGGCCGGAACCTGTGCCGCCATTTCAGCAGCACGACTGGGGCTGAAAGTGGCGCTGGTGCAGGACAGACCGGTGTTGGGTGGTAACAACAGTTCGGAGGTACGCGTGCATTTGGGTGGCAGAATCAATCTCGAGCCTTACCCGAATTTGGGAAATCTGGTAAACGAAATTGGCCCTTCAAAAGAAGGAAATGCCCGGCCTTATGAAAATTACGAAGACGACAAAAAGATGAAAGCCGTCAGGGCTGAAAAGAATATTTCGTTGTTTCTGAATCACCATGCCAACAAAGTGAATATGAAAGACGGGCGCATAGAAAGTGTGGTGGCAATTGATACGGAAACCGGAGAAAAACGCTCATTTACTGCACCCATTTTTGCCGATTGTACCGGCGATGGAACTATTGGTGTGCTGGCTGGTGCAAAATACCTGACGGGCCGCGAAAGCGCTGAAGAATTTGGTGAAAAAACAGCGCCCGATGCAGCCGACAATCTTACGATGGGTTCTTCAGTTCAGTGGTTTGCCGAAGATAAAACGAAAGCAGTTCCATTTCCCGAAATTCAATGGGGATTGGCCTGGGATGAGGACAAAGCAGAAAACCTGATTCGCGGCGACTGGAACTGGGAAACCGGCATGGGAATCGACCAGGTAAATGAGTTTGAACGCATTCGCGATTATGGTTTGCTGGTGGTTTACAGCAACTGGTCGTTTCTGAAAAATCAATCCATCGACAAAAATAAATTTGAAAAACGCCAGTTGAAATGGGTGGCTTACATTGCAGGTAAGCGCGAGTCGCGTAGGCTGATTGGTGACTATATTTTGAGCGAATCGGATTTAACAGAACACAAAGTTTATCCTGACGGAACTGCGTCAACTTCGTGGACCATTGACCTCCATTATCCCGACCCCGAAAACACAAAACAGTTTCCGGGAAGTGAGTTCAAGTCAATTGCCAAACACACGCCTATTCATCCATATCCTATTCCATTCCGTTGCCTTTATTCGCAAAATGTGCCCAACCTGATGATGGCCGGCCGTAATATCAGTGTTTCTCATGTGGCGCTGGGAACGGTGCGTGTAATGCGAACCACCGGCATGATGGGAGAAGTAATTGGAATGGCTGCCTTGGTATGCAAACAAAATAGCTGCGACCCACGCAAAATCTATTCAACCCATTTTGAGGAGTTAAAAAAGCTGATGCAAGCTGGCACAGGAAATCCTGCTCTTCCGAAAATTCAGAATTATAACGAGGGAAGCACACTCGGGCCCAAAAAGGTCGGAGATAGTAATTGAAAACGCTGTCTGACAGATATATAAAGGAGGGCAGTAGTGCTGTCAGGGAAAAATAAAGTCGATAAGCATTTTTCTCTTGCAAAATGTTTCTCTTTTCAAATCAAATTACTTACTTTGTATTTCAAAGTACTTTTAATTTATAAATTTTAAAAGATGAACAAATCATTGATTTTTGACTTAATGGGTTGGCTGTTTGGAATACTTGTTCTGGCCATTGGCATTGTAAACATTTTTTGGGGTAACGACATGTTTTTCGGCGTTTTTATAGTAATGCTTACAACTGTTTATTTCCCGCCTTTCAATATTGCTTTAAATAAACTTACCGGGTTTTCAATTCCTGTTTGGGTGAAAATTGTGCTTGGGCTTTTTATTCTCTGGGCAGCACTGGGTGTTGGCGAACTGTTCGACAAGGTTGACATGATGTTAACCGATTTTAGTTTGTTGTAATTCCATTTTTTTGTTCGCCTTTTCGCCTGAATCTTTTAAATTGCCAGAAAAAAACTGATGAAACGATACGGACAAATTATTGGGGTAAAAGCCGAAGCGCTTGAAGAGTACAAAAAATACCATGCAGCGGTGTGGCCGGGAGTGCTGGCCAAAATCACCGAATGTAACATCCGCAACTACTCCATTTTTTACAAAGATGGGTTGTTGTTTGCCTATTTCGAATACATAGGCGACGATTTTGTCGCCGATATGGCAAAAATGGCTGCTGACCCCACCACGCAGGAATGGTGGAAAATTATGGATCCCATGCAGCAACCTGTCGAAAACCGCAAGTCTGGTGAGTGGTGGGCCAACATGGAAGAGGTTTTTCATTTAGATTAATTTCCGTTTTTAACTTTTCCAATCTTAACTTTTCCGAAGTTCTAAACTTTGGAAAAGTTAAAAAGCAAGCAAGAACTAAGCAAATAATGAACAAAATTCTTACGACATCGATATTTTTGTTTTTTATTCTGGTTTCCGGAAGGGCCCAACAACAGGCAAAACTGCCGACCATGTATTTTGGCGACACAGTTCGCACCGGAATCCCGTTTTCAAAAGACCCGCATGTAATCTGGTTTCAGGGTAAGTACCTGATGTATTATTCGGTGCCGGGGTACACCGACAAAGCCGGAACCCAGCACGGCTGGGGAGTTGCGATTGCCAAAAGCACCGACCTTGTCAACTGGGAAAGAGTTGGCGAGGTTAATGCCGACCCGAATGCTGAGTATGAATCAAAAGGATTTGCAGCACCCTGTGCACTGGTTGTTGGCGGCAAAGTGCACCTGTTTTACCAGACTTATGGAAACGGGCGCAATGACGCCATTTGTCACGCTGAATCAACCGACGGTTTGAATTTTACCCGCGACAAAACCAACCCGATTTTTAAACCCGACGGCGATTGGAATTGTGGCCGTGCCATCGATGCCGAGGTTATCAGGTTTAAGGACAAATATTTTCTCTATTTTGCCACCCGCGATACTGCTTTTAAAATTCAGATGCAAGGTGTTGCAGTTGCTCCCGGGAATACAAATTTTAGCCGCAGCGACTGGCAGCATCTTTCCACCGCCGGGCCGATGCTAAAACCCGAACTTCCGTGGGAAAAAGATTGTATCGAGGGCGCTTCGGTTATCGAAAAAAACGGACGGTTATATATGTTTTATGCAGGCGCTTACAACAATACTCCGCAGCAAATCGGCGTAGCCACCAGTTCCGACGGAATCAACTGGGAACGCCTTTTTGTGGAACCATTTCTTACCAACGGTGAGCCGGGCGAGTGGAACGAAAGCGAATCAGGCCATCCGCATATTTTTGCCAATCCCAAAGGCGACGATTATCTGTTTTTCCAGGGAAACAAAACCAACGGTAAAGACTGGTTTCTCTCGAATGTAAAAGTGGTTTGGCAAGACAATCTGCCAAAACTGAAATCAGGGAAATAGAATATTCTGAAGTTTTATCTTTTTAATGCCTTAAAACTGTATGGTTTATTGTTGAGGTTGTATTGAACGAAGTAAGTTCCGCCCGGTAAATTGCCCAGATTATTCAGTGTAATTTTTTCGTTGTTATCATCAAAATTATAGGCTTTTACAAGTCTGGAACTAATATCATAAATCCGCAAATCCACGGCTTTCTGCGGTGTTTCGCCCAGATGTATGTTTAGTTCGCTGTCGAACGGATTGGGGAAATAACCGGTTTTTCCTGAATCAACCGACCCTGAATGAGTTACAGTGCTATCCTGATATACTCTTATATAATCCATAATCAGCGGACTTTCAGTAAAATTGGGTAAAATGGAAGAAAGAACGGCCACATTCAGTAAAAAATACTGGTCTTTGTCAAAAGGCCAGGTTCTATCGTCTTTAACAGCAGGTTTATATGTATAATGCACAATATTATCAACGCTGAAGACTATTTTTTCCGATGTCCATTCCATCGTATAAATATGGAAGCCGGTTGAAACACCGGGAATGGTTCTTCCACCTTTGTTTATTGTGTTGCCGGAACTGGAAGGTGTATGCATGGCACTTGAAACATAGTTCTGATTGGTCCCCCAATGCTCCATAATATCAATTTCTCCGCAGGCAGGCCATCCGGTAGTGCCAAATCCCTTTGTAAACCAGTAACCACCGTTTTCTTTCACATTCTTGCCCATCATCCACATCGCAGGCCAGGTACCGGGCCCGAAAGGCAGTTTGGCCCTGATGACTACTTTGCCATAAGTAAAAGCAAACTTCGAATTTAACCGGGCTGAAGTGTATTGTTTGGTAATGCCCTGGTCGGTAAATATTTCTTTTTTTGCTAAAATGTGAAGATATCCGCTGTCAACAAATGAATTCTCCGTACGGTTTGTATAATGCTGTATTTCACTGTTGTACCAGCTTGTTCCGTTGGGTAATTTGGTTTGGTGAAACCATTTTAAAGCATCGATGGCTCCTTCACCGTCAAATTCATCAAACCAAACAAGTTTATTGAATTCGTAAGTTTCCTCGCCGGAATTTGTAGCTGAATAGTTGTTGGTTTTATGCGATTCCTGGCTGATTAACCTGCCCGATGTGAACATCAAAAGGAAGAGGAAACAAAATTGACTTGTTGTAAATACCGTTTTCATAAGTTTTGATATTATTATTTTTTCAGTGTTGAAATATAATAAACAAAATCATCAGGCAAACCGGATTTCATTTTTATTCATTCTTCAGCGGCTCATTCAATGATTTCCAAACAAGACGTTTTTTTTTGGTTAAGAATTCTGAATACTGAAAGGATTAAACGCAAAGTACACTGAGAAGGCGCAAAGTACCGCAAAGTCAATATGGGTATGATTTCTTAGTGGTTCTCTGCGACAGTCAAGTTTGGGTTATCTCCTACAGAAAATTCCGGTCCAGAAACTCCTGGAATTTATCTTTATATTGGTCACTTACCTGGATATAAGTTTTGTCGAAAACAATGCGGCCCCGCTCTACGGTTTCAATTTTATCGAGGTTTACAATAAATGAGCGATGCACCCGCATAAATTTGGTTTCGGGGAGTTTTATTTCAAGCGCTTTCAGCGAACTGAGCGACATCACCGGTTTGGGCTCGTTTTGCAGATAAACTTTTACATAGTCTTTCAAACCTTCGATGTAACGGATGTCATTAAAATTGATTCGCCTGATTTTGTAGTCCGATTTCAGAAACAGAAACTCGTTGTTGGCTTCCACTTCTTCGTTTTGCGCGGCTTTTTCAAGCTTAATCAGTTTCTCTGCTTTACGCGCTGCGGTCAGAAACTCCTCATAACTGAAAGGTTTGAGCAGGTAATCAACCGCATCCACTTTAAAACCTTCGATGGCGTATTTTGCATATGCAGTGGTAAACACAATTTTGGGTTTGTTTTCGAGGATGCGTGAAAACTCAATGCCGGTGAGGTCTGGCATCTGGATATCCAGAAAAATCAGGTCAACCGGATTATCGGCCAGGAATTCCATGGCATCGAGCGGGTTGTCGAACGAAGCAACCGATTCAAGAAACGGGGTTTTGGCAATGTAACTGTTTACAAGCTGCAGTGCGAGGGGCTCGTCGTCGATGGCTATTGTGCGTATCATCTTCATTCTGTTTTATGAAATCTAAAATATCGAATAAGAAATATCGAATCAGAAAGTTGCGCTAAACTCACTTTCTGATTTTGTTATTTTTTATTCCTTATTCTTCATTTCCGATATTCTAATCTTCCCTTTTTAAGAGATCTAAAATATCGAATAAGGAATGTAGAATCAGGAAGTATTTCTAAATCAATTTCTTATTTTGTTATTTCTTATTCGATATTCCTTATTTTTTTCTTTCCGAATTTCTAATCTTCTAACCTTCTAAAATTCTACCCTTCTAATCTTCCCTTGTTACTTCAATTCTCAAATCAACCAAAAACTCATTTTCGGTTTTCGAAATCTGCAGTTCATGTTTTCCGGGGAAAAGCAGTTCGAGCCGTTTTCGTACATTTTCGAGCCCGATTCCCGAGTGGTTTTCATCGGGTGAAGCAGTTGCATTTAACGCCACACTGTTCCGGCACACAAAAATTATCAGGTTGTTTTCGGTCTGCATCTCAATATCGATAAACGATTTTTCGCGATAACTGATGCCGTGTTTAAACGCGTTCTCGATAAACGGAATAAACAGTAACGGCGGTATTTTCAATCCGTTATCGTTATCAGGAAGGTCGATTTTCAGTTCTACTTTAGGCGAAATCCGCAGCCGCATCAAGTCGATGTAGTGGTTCATAAAATTGATTTCGTGCCCCAGCGGTGTAACGCCGTGTTCCGACTCGTACAACAGGTAGCGCATCAACCGCGAGAGTTTCATTACCGCATCCTGCGCGTCGGTTTTGTTGATTTCGATGAGCGAATAAATGTTGTTCAGCGTGTTAAAAAAGAAATGCGGACTTACCTGGTTTTTCAGAAATGCCAGTTCCGAGTTCAGCTTTTCCTTTTCCAGTTCTTTTTGACGTTTTTCGATTTCCGATTGTTTCTCGATTGCTTTCATCCCAATCGAAAACCCAACAATTACAATCGAAAGCAAACTGTATCCATAAATTTGAAACAGTTTAAAAGGCGGTCGTTGAAATCTTCGTTCATGTGCTCCCTCTTCAACCGACTCTGATATTCTTTGTTCAGGCTCTGGTTTGTGTAAAACCTGATTGGTGAAATTGAGGACAAAATAGAAGCTGAAAATTACTGCTAATGCAAGTACATAGTAAATTGGCTTTTTATTCTTCATAAAAAACTTTGGAACCAGCCAGAAATAATTGATATAGAAAATGATTCCGATAATGAATGCATTTGCATAAAATCCCCAGGCAATAAAGTTGTTATTCCCCGAAAAGCGGCTAATTATAATTTGTGGCAGAATAATCAGTACAATCCATATCAACAGATGCATCAGAATGGTAAGTGTTCGGCTCTTTGCAGTTAAATTGCTCATTTTATTTCTTGTTCAGTAAATTTTTATGTTGAAATCAAAGCTAACCAAAAATTCTTTTATTGCTTTAGAACTTTTGGTAATCAAATCACAAATGTGGCTAAAGCCGGTTCTATCATGAATTTATTAAAACCGTCAGCTGAAGCAGACGGCAATAAAACTTCTTTTATTCATGTCTGATGGCGTCAATCGGATTGAGGTTGGCCGCCTTTTTTGCAGGATACCAGCCAAAAAAGATGCCGATTGCCGAACAAACAAGGAATGAAATTGCAATGGCGTTTGTCATTATAATCATCGGGAAACTAAGCAGCGACGTGGCTACATACGAAATGGCAAGTCCGAAAAGAATGCCGATTATACCACCGATGATACTCAGCAAAACAGCTTCGATAAGAAACTGCATCAGAATATCGATGCCACGGCCGCCCACCGACATGCGCAACCCGATTTCCTTGGTGCGCTCGGTTACCGAAACAAACATGATGTTCATAATTCCGATACCTCCCACCAGCAGCGAAATACCAGCAATGGCTCCCAAAAGCATGGTCAGCATGTCGCTCACCGATGAAAATGTCTGAATCATTTCGGCTTGTGAACGCACCTGGAAATCGTTGGATTCACCCTCTTTCAGTTTGTGCTCTCTGCGCAGGATGGTTTCAATTTCGGTAATTGCTTCATCTGATTTGTCTTCGCTCACTGCCGAAGCACTGATGGACTGGATGTGTGTGATTGCCAGTATTCTGCGTTGAACCGAAGTGTACGGAGCCAGAATCAGGTCGTCCTGGTCTTGCCCCATTGAGCTTTCGCCTTTCTCTTTCAGCACCCCGATAATTTTGAGTGGAATACCCGAAAAACGTACGGTTTGCCCAATCGGGTCAACTCCCTTGTCAAAAAGATTTTCGACCACAGTTTGACCGACAATGCAAACTTTGGCCAGACTTTCAATTTCTTTTTCCGTAAAAATTCGCCCATCTTCCAGTTCGTATTTCCGGATGGAAAGATAGTCGGCATTGACACCGGTGCACGAAGTCGGCCAGTTTTTGTTGCCGTTAACAGCCTGTCCGCTCGTACTTACTTGTGGCGAAATGGCCGAAAGATATTGAGCTTCCTTTTTCAATTTTTCGACATCGGAAAGTGTGAGCGTTTTGGCGTTCGAGTTGCCCATCATCACGCCACCGCGTTGTTGCGAACCGGGCATCACAAAAACCATGTTTGAGCCCATTTCCGAAATCTGGTTCTGAATACTTTTTTTCGAACCTTGTCCGATGGAAAGCATCCCGATGACCGAGCCAACGCCGATGATGATTCCCAACATGGTGAGAATCGAGCGGAACTTATTTCGCTTCAGTGCGTTGACCGCAATTTTGGTAAGATTTGTATAATTCATTTTCGTAATTTCTTTTAAATAGCATCGGTTTCCACCGGCAGATTTTTTATCAGTTCCGAAGCAAAAAGACGGTTGGTAACCATTGCTTCTTTTTGAATGCGTCCGTCTCTGAAAACGATGTTTCGTTTCATAAACCGTGCAATATCAGGTTCGTGTGTAACAAAAGCGATGGTTTTTCCCTGGTCGTTCAGTTTCTGGAAAAGCTCCATGATTTCGTATGACGTGCGGGTGTCAAGGTTTCCGGTAGCTTCGTCGGCCAGGATTACCACGGGGTCGTTCACCAGCGAGCGGGCAATAGCCACACGTTGCTGCTGACCGCCCGAAAGCTGGTTGGGCATGTGGTGCATACGGTCGGCCAATCCTACCAGTTCAAGCGCATGTATTGCCTTTTCGCGGCGTTCTTTCGATTTTACCTTCGGATTGTAATACAATGGCAATTCCACATTTTCAAGTGCAGTGGTACGTGGCAACAGGTTATACGACTGGAAAATAAAACCCAGTTTCTGGTTGCGGAGCAGGGCAAGCTGATTTTTGTTCATCTTGCTCATGGCCACACCGTCGAGCATGTATTCGCCGGCGGTGGGTTTGTCGAGGCAACCGAGAATATTCAGCATGGTCGATTTTCCCGAGCCGCTGGCGCCCATAATGGCTACAAATTCACCTTCGTTTATTTCCATGTCAACCTTGCGGAGCGCATGAACAGTGACTTCGCCAATATAGTAGTCCTTTCTCAGGTCGCTCACTTGTATTATTACTTTACTCATTGTTTTTGTTTTAAAATTTAAAACTGGGTTATCAAGGCTTTTGAACGGGGTTATTTGCGGTTTGCTCCGGGTGGCCTTGGCATAAACGGGTTGCTGGCCGCAGCTTTTGCAGTGGTTGCAGAAGTTTGCTGCTCCATCGAAGTAATCACTTCCTCGCCTTCTTTTAATCCGCTGATGATTTCGGTATTGATATCGTCGTCAAGACCTATTTCAACAGGAACCGGACGAATAAGCGAATCTTTTTTCACCCAAACCATTTTACCGCCATTTGCATTTTGCTGACTGAAATCGGGCATTTTCCCCGGGCCTGGCATATCACCCTTTTTGGCACCTTCCGGCATTTCCGGTTTTCCCTGGCCCATCATGTAGCTCATCAGCAAAGTCTGGTCGGGCGTAAAACGCAGCGCTTTACTTGGAATCACAATCAGGTCTTTCTTTTCAAGCACAAAGATTTCAGTTTCGGCTGTCATTCCCGGCATCAGTTTATAGTCAGGATTGGGTGCGTTGATGATAATTGTGTAGGTAACCACGTTGTTTGTTACGGTTGGTTCGAGGCGAACTTCGGTAACAGTTCCTTCAAACGACTGGTCGGAATAGGCATCTACTTTGAAGGTAACGCGCTGGCCTTGTTTTACCTGGCCTATGTCGGCTTCGTCAACATCGGCCTGAACTTCCATTTGTGTAAGGTCGTTGGCAATGGTGAAAAGCGTTGGTGTGTTAAAACTTGCTGCCACGGTCTGGCCTTCTTCAACGGCGCGGTTTAAAACAATCCCGTCGATGGGAGAGTGGATAAATGCGTAATCAAGGTTGATTTTGTTTTTTTTATGCTGCGCAAGCGCGTTGTTGTAACTGGCTTTTGCCTTGTTAAGGTTGTATGTGGCCTGGTCGAAATCGCTTTTTGCCAGCATCGTTTTCTTGTACAACGGTTCAAGCCTGTCGTAGTTTGCCTGCTGGTAGTCGAGTTCAGCTTTAGCATTATCAAGCGTTGCACGACTTTGGTCCATTGCTGCCGCAAGATTGGTGGTGTCGAGTTTGGCCAGTAATTGGCCGCGTTTTACATACGAGTTAAAATCGACATAAATGTTTTCCACAATCCCCGAAACCTGCGTACCCACTTCAACCGTGGTAATGGCTTCCAATGTGCCGGTGGCGGTAATTGTTTTGCTGATGGTGCCGGTTTTTACTGTAGCGGTTTCGATGTTGATTTTGCTTGCATCAACGGTTTTTGGCCGTAGAAAATAGAAGGCTGAGGCAACAACGGCCACAACTGCAATTGCGATAATGATAATTTTCTTTTTCATGATTTTATGTTTTAATTGTTTTTATAAACTGATTGGAACGCCTGCATAAAAATCGAGGATTTTGTAGCTGAACACGAGGTTATATTTCGATTGCAGCAGGTCGCTTTCGGCTAAAATCAGCGAGTTTTTTATCACGAGGAAATCAATGGAATTGATGAGGCCATTTTTGAATTTCTCTTCAGCCAGCAGATACGATTCTTCAGTGGCAGTGTATTTTTCTTTTCCGGCTTCGTACTGTTCCTGTGCCGAATTTACATCGGTACAAGCCTGTTCAATGCTTTTGCGCAACTGGTTTTTTATGTTTATCTGGTTCAGTTCGGCACTTTCAATACCAATCTGCGCCAGTTTTACATTGTTTTTAACCTGATTTTTTTGAAAGATTGGTATTGAAACCGAAAGCCCAACCGACGGACTGATTGAATTTTCCAACTGGTTGAAATAGGTTGAATTTGTAAATGCACTCGTGTAGCCGGTTCCCAAACCCGCGTTCAGGTTAACAGACGGATAAAAATCGGCTTTGGCAATTTTTTCGTCAAACAGCGCACTTTCGGCATTGATTTCGGCACTTTTTACCTGTGGTTTTATGCCGAGTGCTGTTTCGTAAACCGACTGTGCATCGGGTGTGCGTGCCTGGTTCAGCTCCTTTTCAAGGTCGGGACGAACAATGTCGAATGCAGTATTAACCGGCAGTTCCATCAACTGCATCAGCGAAATACGTGCAATTTCGAAATTGCTTTTGGCGTTGGCAAGCGTCAGTTTTTCACTGGCTAATTCCGATTTTACCTGTAAATAATCCGACTTCGAAATAATGCTCAAGGTGAGTCTTTCGTTGGCCAGCGCCAATTGTTCGGTTGTTGATTCAATTTGTTTCATCGCGTTTTTTACCTGTTCTTCGGCATACAAAACCTGCAAAAACGAGTTCAGAATCTGCAGGCTGATGTTTTCTTTAATCGCCTCGGAATTGAATTTTACACTTTGCAAATCGAGTTCGGCCTGTTTAACCCTGTTGGTAAGTTTGTAACCGTTCGACAACAGTACTGCCGAACTTACCTGGTAGTTGTTGTTGCTGTTGCCCGAGTAACCGGTTGAAGCGCCTGTGGCATCTTCGCCTTTTAGCCAGCTGAAATTCTGCGAAACAGAACCGTTTACCGATGGCAGTTTCTGCGATTTTGCCTGGTCGAAACTAACTTCGCTGGTTTTAATGTTTAACATGCTGCTACGTACATCAATGTTTTGCTGGTGTGCATAATCGATGCAGCGGGTGAGCGACCACAATGTTGTGTCGGTTTCCTGGGCATTGTTTTTCAGCGGCAGAAGAAGGGCGAGTAAAACCACTGTGCTGATTAAAAATGTTGTTTTTGTTTTCATTTCGATTATTAATTTGAACGCATCGAAACTACACTCACACGGTAAATCGTGAAAATGAAATAGAAGTTCGGGCATTTTTTACCGACGAAAAGGCGGATTTTCTGCCAGGGGATTATTCAGATGCTAATTATTTTTTCGGTGAATTTTTAATTGAAAATGGCTGGTGTTCAATGCCTGATTGAAATAAACGTGCCGGTAATATGTGTTTTTACAAAAAAATAATTAAGTGCACTGTAACAGATTCAACAAACCGAAGTCCTTTTTTAAAATTTGAAGCCTGAAAACTATGCTTGGAAAATTAAAATTGTGTCTGTTTATATCGTTATTTCTTGTTCATTTAGGATTTACCGGTTTTTCCCAATCACCCGAAAAAAGAGTTTATAATACCAACTTTACTTCAACTGCCCCCGAAATCGACGGATTGATGAACGACAGTTGCTGGAACCAGGTGGAGTGGGGCAACGATTTTACCCAGATTCAGCCCAAAGAAAACATTGCACCATCGCAGCAAACCGCATTTAAAATTTTGTACGACGATAACAATCTGTATGTTTTTATCCGCGCCTGGGATTCGGAACCCGACAAAATCAGCCGCCGTATTTCGCGCCGCGACAACTTTGACGGCGATATCGTTTCAATTAAAATCGATAGTTATTTCGACCAGCAAACTGCATTTTCGTTTGCCGCCATGGCATCGGGCGCCAAAGGCGATGAAATAATTACCGACAACGGGCAAAATTACGACGAAAGCTGGAACCCGGTTTGGTATCTGAAAACTTCAATCGACAACCAGGGCTGGTGTGCCGAGATGAAAATTCCGTTCAGTCAGCTCAGGTTTGGCAAAAAGGCCGAACATCTTTGGGGAATTCAGCTGCAACGGCACATTTTCAGGTTGGAAGAACGCTCCATCTGGCAATATATTCCGAAAGGTTCGCCGGGTGAGGTTCATTTGTATGGCGAATTGCGCGGAATTGAAAAGATAAAACCAAAACGGCAGATTGAACTGATGCCTTATGTGGTTGCACGAACCGAACGGTTTGAAAAAGAAGAGGGCAATCCTTTCCGCGATGGTAAAAAAAGTGCCATTTCTGCCGGTCTCGACGGGAAAGCTGCCATTACCAACGACCTAACCCTCGATTTTACCATCAATCCCGACTTTGGGCAGGTGGAGGCCGACCCGTCGGAAGTGAACCTGACGGCTTTTGAATCCTATTTCTCGGAAAGAAGACCTTTTTTTGTGGAAGGAAAAAATATTTACCAGTT
>DPCJ01000166.1:0-912 GCA_003516705.1 Prolixibacteraceae bacterium
GTTGGTTTTGAACTGCCAAATGTGGAAGTAAAAGTTGTGAGTGCTGAAACCGGCAATGAATGTGAACCCAACGAACAGGGCGAAATTTGTTGCCGTGGTTACAATGTGATGAAAGGATATTATAAAAACGAGGAGGCTACCCAAAATGCCATCGACAAAGATGGATGGCTGCATTCGGGTGATCTGGCTATTAAAACAGCCGATGGTTTTTATAAGATTACCGGGCGTATTAAAGATTTGATTATCAGGGGTGGTGAAAATATTTATCCCCGCGAGATTGAAAATTATCTGTACCAGTTGCCGCAGATTGAAACTGTTGAAGTGGCTGCTGTACCCAGTAAAAAGTATGGGGAACAGGTTGGCGCTTTCATCAAACTGAAAGCAGGACAAATATTGAACGAAGAGGAAATTCTTGATTTTTGCAGGGGGAAAATTGCAAGGTTCAAAATTCCGAAATACATCTTCTTTGTTGATGGATTTCCGATGACAGCCAGTGGTAAAATTCAGAAATACAAGTTAAGTNNCTGATGTTTGTCATTCTTTTAAAAGTGAAAAGAAGACATTTTTACCGCCGGTTAAATCTTTTTTGTTGTTGTATTTATTAATAGAGTACAGTTTTATACAACTTATTTCTAAAAAGCCATTCGTCAACTGGCGAATGGCTTTTAATTTTTAATAAAAACTGTGATATCTTTACAACTCAAAACAAACCAAAATAATGACAAAATATAAACGGATACTTTTAAAACTTAGCGGCGAATCGCTTATGGGAGCGCAGCAGCATGGCATCGACCAAAATAGGCTGAACGATTATGCAGAAGAAATTGCTGCTTTGGCCATTGCTGGTGTACAAGTTGGAATTGTAATCGGCGGCGGTAATATTTTTCGCGGGTTAAGTGGTGCAGCAAAAGG
>DPCJ01000166.1:1000-1933 GCA_003516705.1 Prolixibacteraceae bacterium
GCCGTTAAATTCGATACAATCAGTTTTGATGAAATTTATAAGCGTAACCTGCGGATTATGGATTTGACGGCCACAACAATGTGCAAAGAAAATAATTTGCCTGTTTTGGTTTTTAATATGGACCAAAAGGGTAATTTACTGAAAGTTATGGCTGGAGATAACATTGGAACTTACGTTTATTGCTGATTTTTCAACATATGAATGGGGAATATTTTTTAAAGAAAATTTTAACTATTTAATTTTTTTTTATATTTGCTCACCTTAGTTATTTGAAAGACCATATTACTAATGCAGGAAGAAGTTGATTTTGTTTTAGAGCATACCGGGGAAAAAATGGACGCGGCAATCTCGCACCTGGATAAAGAGTTAATTCACATCAGGGCAGGGAAAGCATCGCCAGCCATGTTGGATGGAGTAAAAGTTGATTATTATGGGACAATGACTCCGCTCAACCAGGTCGCAAACATCAGCACACCCGATGCCCGCACAGTGGCAATTCAGCCTTGGGAAAAGAAAATGATCCCGGTGATTGAAAAAGCTATTTTGAATGCTAATCTTGGTTTCAATCCTGATAATAACGGTGAGCTTATCCGGATTAACGTTCCGGTTCTGACCGAAGAAAGGAGAAAATCGTTGGTAAAGCAAGCGCAACATGAGGGAGAAATTGCAAAAGTAAGTATCCGCACAGTTCGGAAAGAAGCAAACGAAAATCTGAAAAAATTGCAAAAAGAAGGAGTTGCTGAAGATATTATTGAAAGTGCGGAAGAAGAAGTTCAAAAGATGACAAATGATTTTAGTGTGAAAGTAGATATCTTGGTGAAAGCCAAAGAAAAAGATATTATGACGATATAATTGTTTCTAGTTTTCTGTTTTCTGAACATTGTTTAATTGTTTTCATGGCTTTGAGGCAGCTTGTAGAAGCTGCCTTTTTTT
>DPCJ01000166.1:1982-8066 GCA_003516705.1 Prolixibacteraceae bacterium
AAACCGAGGTCGTAAATATTCACCGGAATTTCAGGGTCGTAAACCTCCTTCAGATTATTTATAATTAAATCTATTCGTGCATCCATTTCTTTCTCTCTTTATCCTTCAATTCTGTTATAAGCAACAGCGTACAGCCTTATTTGTTTGACCATTGCCAGCAATCCATTCGAGCGGGTGGGCGAGAGATGCTGTTTTAAACCGAGATCATCAATAAAATGCAGGTCGTTTTCCAAAAGTTCTTTTGGTGTTCGGCCCGAAACAACGCGCAAAAGCAGCGCCACCAATCCTTTTACAATTACGGCATCGCTTTCGCCACGGAAGATTATTTTGCCATCCTGGATTTCAGCTATCAGCCAAACACGGCTTTGACATCCTTTAATCAGATATTGATCGGTTTTTTCCTTTGGATCGAGGTTTTGCAACTCGTTTCCCAACTCAATCAGATAGGCATATTTATCCATCCAGTCAGTAAAAACTGAAAATTCTGCAACAATCTCGTTTTGTACCTCTTCAATGGTCATAACTTTATTTTTCAGGCTGCAAAGTTCTAAAAAATTTAGTTTCTGCCAACGGAGTACGAAACTCTTATTCAGAAACAATAAAAATTAGGATTTGCTTAAGAATAAAGGCATTTTCAAGTTTGCTTTTTTTAAATTTAAACCAGCAAAAACCAAAAAAAATCAAGAGAATATGAGTCAATTAGCTGGTTCAAAAACCGAACAAAATTTACTAAAAGCATTTGCAGGCGAATCGCAGGCACGTATGCGTTANNAACGAAAAGGAACATGCCAAACGTTTTTTCAAATTTCTTGAAGGCAATATGGTGGAAATTACTGCTACCTATCCGGCCGGTAAAATAGGTACTACGATGGAAAATCTGAAAGCTTCGGCTGATGGCGAGAATGAAGAGTGGACAGAACTTTACCCTGAGTTTGCCCGGATTGCAGAAGAGGAAGGTTTTAAAGATGTGGCGATGGCTTTTANNCTTTTAAGCTGATTGCAAAAGTGGAAAAGGCACACGAAGAACGTTACCGTACGCTGTACAATAATCTCGAAGAAGGGAAAGTATTTAAACGGGGAGAAAAAGTGGTTTGGAAATGCCGCAACTGTGGATTCTTACATGAAGGAACTGTGGCTCCGAAAATTTGCCCTGCCTGTCAGCACGATCAGGCTTATTTCGAAATTCAGGAGAAGAACTATTAATCTTTTGGATTTCAACATCAAAAGGTGAAATATCTGTGGTATTTCACCTTTTGTATTTTTTTCAGAACATCAGTCTTAATTTATTGAGCGTCGTCAGAAAAACTTTTACTTCTTCCATAGTATTATATATGCCGAAAGAAATACGCACGCAACCAACAATTCCAAAATGTTGCATCACTGTGTCGGCACATAAATGTCCGGTGCGCACTGCAATCCCTGACTTATCTAACAACATTCCCAAATCATAGGGATGAATTCCTTCGATGTTAAATGAAATAACTCCCGATTTTTCAGTTGACTGGCCATAAATATTTATGCCCGGAATTTGATTCAATCCTTCTGTAGCAATATTTAACAACTCTATTTCATGTTTTCTGATGTTTTCAAAACCTGTTTCTTGTAAAACACTGAGTGCGGCTCCAAAAGCAATAACACCTGAAATATGAGGTGTTCCGGCTTCAAATTTATATGGCAGTTCATTAAAAGTAGTTCCTTCAAACGAAACCTCAGATATCATTTCGCCGCCACCCTGGTAAGGGGGCATTTTTTCGAGCCACTCTTTTTTGCCATAAAGCACTCCTACACCGTTGGGGCCGTACATTTTGTGCGCCGAAAAAACATAAAAATCGGCATCCATTTCCTGCACGTTCACTTTCAAATGTGGAACAGCCTGTGCCCCGTCAACCAAAACAGGTACGTTTTTCTGATGGGCGATTCTGATGATTTCGTTTACCTGGTTGATGGTTCCCAAAACATTTGAAACATGCGCTACCGAAATGAGCTTTGTTTTTTGGGTGATAAGTTGAGGCAGTTTTTCAATTTCGAGAACACCAGAATCGTTAAACGGGAGTTTCACCACCCTCGCTTTTTTGCGTAGTGCGGCCATTTGCCACGGAACGATGTTGGCGTGGTGTTCCATTTCAGAAACAATGATTTCATCTCCTTCATTCAGAAATCTTTCGCAAAATGAAAACGCCACAAGATTAATACTTTCAGTAGTTCCTTTGGTAAAAATAATTTCCTCGCGGTATTTGGCATTGATAAAATCGCGAACCTGCGTACGCACATTTTCAAAATGTTCGGTGGCTTTGTCGGCCATAAAATGCGCTCCACGATGAATGTTTCCGTAATAGTCGTTGTGTAGTTTTTCCTCGGCCATTAACACCTGAGCCGGTTTTTGTGCTGATGCTGCGCTGTCGAAATAAATCAGCGGTTTACCGTAAACCTGCTGGTGAAGTACAGGGAAATTGGTTCTGATTTTGGTTATGTCGTAGCTCATTTATTTTAATAGTTGTTGAGCTGGTGACTCGGTGTCACCTGTTCAATAGAAACAAAATGAAATAAAGTATTCAGCAGGTCAACGAAAAATCACCGGCTGAATAATCAATTAACATTCACAATTGTATTCGCATTCGTGGCAACGGGCCACTTCTCCGTTTAATCTTTTTTCAATCAGTTCGTCGATTCTGTCACGCAGCGCTTCCACTTTAATCTCCTGAACTACTTCGTGCGCAAAAGCATTCATCATCATTAACCTGGCTTTATCTTCAGGAATTCCGCGTGCACGAAGATAAAACAATGCCTGTTCATCCATCTGGCCAACCGTTGCACCGTGGCTGCACTTCACATCATCGGCATCGATAATGAGCTGCGGCTTGGTTTGCATGGTGGCTGTATCGGTTAAAAGCAGATTGTTGTTTCGCTGGAAAGCATTTGTTTTTTGCGCATCGCGGGCCACATGTATTTGACCGGAGAAAGCTCCCGTCGATTGGTTATCTAAAACATATTTATAAACCTGGTTGCTTTGGCAATGCGGTTTGGCATGTTCAATTTTTGTAAAGTTATCGATGTGTTGTTTTTTGTCGAGAAAAGCCATGCCAAACATATTGGCCTGGGCATTTTCACCATCAATAGTTACTTTCAGGTTGTTTCTGATTAACCCGCCATGCAATGAAACTGTTTGCGAAGTAAAGGTTGAATTTGTCTGTTGCTTAACAAAAACCGAATTAACACTCGCTGCATGGTTGTGCTGATTTTGCACGGTATAATATTCGAGTTTTGCATTTTCGCCAACAAAAATCTCGGTAACAAGGTTGCTGATGTAACGGTTCGAATTTAAAGTATGGTCGCACAAAATGAGCTGAACTTCAGCTCCTTCTTCAACAATTACAAGATTGCGCTGTGTTGCAAAAGTATCTGTATCGCCTTTCAGCAGATTGATTATCTGAATGGGTTTTTCAATCTTCACATTTTTTGGAACGAAAAGGAAATAGCCATCTTTTGCATAAGCTGTGTTGAGCGCAACCATTGCATCGGCAGAGGTATCGGCCAATGCAGCGTAATGTCTGGTAATAATATCGGCATATTTCGAGGTTGCTTTTTCCAGACTTTCCAATACAACACCATCCGGAAATTTTCCTGCTGAGATGTTTTTCTCGTAAAACCAGCCGTTATACAACAAGGTTAAATGTGTATTTAAATCGGGAACATTGCAGCTAAAAATCTCGGTAATGTTGGCTTCAGTTTTCTGCTTTTCATGAACAAAAGTAAAATCGTTTGCAAATACAGGATGAAGATTGGTGTATTTGTAGTTTTCGTTTTTGCGTGACGGGATTCCCTGCAACACAAAATCCTGAAATGCCTTGTTTCTTTTTGAATTCAGAATTTCGGAAGAATTAGCAAACAACTTTTCCCTGGCCTCGTTAAAATGGGCCGTATATTTCAGCGAAACATCTGTTTTCTCTGTTAAAACGCTCATTTTTCATTCTCCTTTTTAATCCAGTCGTACCCTTTTTCTTCCAACTCGAAAGCCAGCTCTTTACCTGCAGTTTTTACAATTTTCCCTTTATAAAGAATGTGCACAAAATCGGGAACGATATAATCGAGCAATCTTTGGTAATGCGTAACCACGATGGTTGAAGTTACGGGCGATTTTAATGCATTTACACCATGAGCAACTGTTTTTAGTGCGTCGATATCAAGGCCAGAATCGGTTTCGTCAAGAATTGCCAGTTTGGGTTCAAGGAGCGCCATCTGGAAAATTTCGTTCTTCTTTTTTTCTCCTCCTGAAAAACCTTCGTTTACCGAACGATTTGTAAGGTTCGGGTGCAAATCAACCATGTCCATTTTTTCGCGCATCAGTTTCAGAAACTCCCCGGCTGTAAGTTCTTTTTCGCCCCGGTATTTGCGGTGCTCATTAACAGCAGTTTTCAGGAAGTTTACCATCGGTACACCCGGAATTTCAACCGGATATTGAAAACTTAGAAATATTCCTTCACGGGCGCGATCTTCAGGCGATTTTTCAAAAAGGTCTTCGCCATTGTAAGTGATTTCGCCAGCGGTAATTTCATATTCTGAACGGCCTGCCAAAACGTTGGCAAGCGTACTTTTCCCCGAACCGTTCGGGCCCATAATGGCGTGAATCTCGCCTGGTTTTATCTCAAGATTGATTCCTTTCAGAATTTCCTGTCCCTCAACAGAGACGTATAAGTTTTTAATTGATAACATTTTTAAGTATTGAGATTTTTAGTATCAAGTATTGAGACTCAATTTATTTTTCAAATTTACAATATACAGAATTCTAATATTCTGAATTTCATTATTCTAATATACCTTCTTAACCAACGCTTCCTTCCAGACTGATTTGCAGAAGCTTTTGAGCTTCAACCGCAAATTCCATGGGCAGCTTGTTCAGCACTTCACGCGCATACCCATTAATAATCATTCCCACAGCGGTTTCTGTGTCGATGCCACGCTGGTTACAATAGAAAATCTGGTCTTCACCAATTTTCGAAGTTGTGGCTTCGTGTTCAACTACCGACGACTTGTTCCCAACTTCGATGTAAGGGAAAGTGTGGGCACCGCAAGTATCATTCAGCAAAAGTGAATCGCATTGCGAAAAGTTGCGCGAATTGGTGGCTCCGGGCATTATTTTTACTAGTCCGCGGTATGAATTGTCGCTTTTACCAGCCGAAATACCTTTTGAAACAATACGACTTTTTGTGTTTTTGCCGATGTGAATCATTTTTGAACCGGTATCTGCTTGCTGATGATGATTGGTTACAGCCACCGAATTAAATTCACCCACTGAATTGTCGCCCAACAAAATGCAACTCGGGTATTTCCAGGTAATGGCCGAGCCTGTTTCAACCTGTGTCCAGCTTATTTTAGATGAAACGCCACGGCAAACGCCGCGTTTGGTAACAAAATTATAAATACCGCCAACGCCATCTTTGTCGCCCGGATACCAGTTTTGTACGGTTGAATATTTAACCTCAGCGCGGTCGTGTGCAATAATTTCGACAACCGCGGCATGAAGCTGGTTTTCGTCCCGCATCGGTGCTGTACAACCTTCGAGATAACTTACGTAACTGTCGTCGTCGGCCACAATCAATGTTCTTTCAAACTGACCTGTATTGGCCGCGTTGATGCGGAAATACGTTGATAATTCCATGGGGCAGTGCACACCTTTCGGGATATAGCAAAACGAACCATCGCTGAAAACCGCTGAGTTAAGCGCTGCAAAAAAGTTGTCGGCAACTGGCACAGCCTGACCAATGTATTTTCTTACAAGGTCAGGGTGTTCCTGCAACGCATCGCTGAACGAACAGAAAATGATACCTTTCTCAGCTAACACCTCTTTAAAAGTGGTTTTTACCGAAACACTGTCCATAACCACATCCACTGCCACTCCGGCAAGGTGTTTCTGTTCTTCAAGCGGAATTCCCAATTTGTTGAAGGTGTCAATCAATTCAGGGTCAACCTCATCGATACTTGTATATTTTGGTTTTTGAACGGGGGCAGCGTAGTAACTGATGGATTGAAAATCAATGGGCGGAATTTTCAGGTAAGCCCAGTCAGGCATTTTCATTTTCTGCCATT
>DPCJ01000070.1:0-2229 GCA_003516705.1 Prolixibacteraceae bacterium
AGCGATGTATTAATGTTGTTCTCAAAAATTATGTTTTTTAAATTAAGTTTGGCACTTAAAAGGTTATGAATCAGCTTGACAATTTCGTGTGTGTTAACTGGTTTTGGATTAAAATTTACTCTTTTACGTTGAGTTTGCGACCACTCAAGAAGATTTTCTATCAATGAATAAACATTTTTTGTTGACTGATATAACGTTTCAATCATATCATTTTTGCTTGTTTCGCTTATTTTGTGATTTTCTTCGGTTAAAATCTGAAGCAATCCAAGCAATCCGTTAAACGGAGTTTTCAGGTCGTGTGCTATAATGGAGAAAAATTTATCTTTTTCGGCGACAGATTTTTGAAGTTCGCCGTTAGTAAATTCGAGTTCCGATTTAAATTTTTCCAGTTCAATATTTTGTTCTTCAATTTTTCGTTTGGCATTTGACAGGTTGAGATGATTTTGAATTCTGACTTTTATTTCGCGTGGGTTAAAAGGTTTGAATATGTAATCGACTGCACCTATTTCAAACCCTTTAATAATATCATCAGTTTCGGTTTTAGCTGAAAGAAAAATCACAGGAATATCGCGGGTTTTTTCGTTTTGTTTCAATGCCCGGCAAACCTGAAACCCATCCATTCCCGGCATCATAATGTCGAGCAATATTAGTCCCGGTTTTAGTGTTTCCAGAATTTTCAGTGCTCTTTCGCCGCTATTGGCAACACTAAGTGCGTATTTATTGTTGAGTACACCCGAAATAACTTTCAGGTTTGTAGGTTGATCATCAACAACAAGAATTAGTTCTTTTACATTTACATCAGACCCCATAATATTGAATTTAGTCGCAGAATTCCCTTTTCAAGGCAGCAATACTACTACTAATTTTGTCGAATTCGAATTCGTTAATGTATTCTTTTAGGGTTGTTGCATTATTTTTTAAATTATTCAGGTTATGTTTTACGGCAAATTCTATCAGAACTTCAACAAAATTTTCCATATCTTCAATAATCATGGTATTCTCAAGTTCTTCCATTCTTTCTGACATCAGCTTTCTGAATTCATTTTTTATGTCGGCTGAAATTTCAAAGTCCAAACCCAAATGCATGTCATTATTGCTTTCAGGTTTCGACTCACTTTCTGAATAAGACAGAGTCTCATGTTCGAGATGTCTGGCTAATTCGGTTAACAGCAAATTCCGTTGAATGGGTTTTCGAAGATAGCCATCAAAATACTGGTTAATTTTATCAGTTTCGCTGCTCATGGTTGAAGCTGTAAGTGCGATAACCGGAATTGAAGCTGTTACGACATTGGATTTCAATAGTTGTGTTGCATCGTAACCGTTCATCACAGGCATTCTGATGTCCATCAGGATAATGTCTGGTTGTACTTCGATTGCTTTGGCTACAGCTTTTTCTCCATTTTCGGCTTCAATAATAGTAAAATTGTAGTTTTCGAGATATGATTTTACCAGATCGCGATTGTAGTCAACGTCGTCAACAATCAAAATTTTGGAAGGTCTAAAAATGATTTCTTTATCGCTCCATGAAAATTGTTCCTCGTGAAGGATTTTTTCATTGGAGTATTCAACACCTTTGAAAATCAGTTTGAACGTACTTCCCACACCGGCAGCACTTTCGAGTTCAATTTTTCCTCCCATAAGTTCGCAAAGCCGCTGACTAATCGAAAGACCCAGTCCGGTTCCTTCAAATTGTCGTGATGTTTGCCCGCTTTGTTGTCTGAATGATTCGAAAATACGTTGTTGATCGGATTCGGGAATGCCAATGCCAGTATCTGAAACTTCGATAGTAAAGTCAACCGTTTCGTTATCTTTTCTTTGGGTTTTAAGTTTGATAGTTACTTGTCCTTCGGCGGTGAATTTGACGGCATTTCCTACTATATTAAGGACTATCTGGCGCATTCGTATTTCGTCGATAAACACACTGCCGGGGAAAAGTGAATCGGTTTCAACAAAAAGACTGATATTCTTTTCTTTTACCTTTTGCGTAAAAATATCTCTGATTTCGTTAATTAATACTCTTAAGTCGGTTGGAGCGGGCGATATTTCCATTTTTCCGGCTTCAATTTTGGAAAGGTCAAGAATGTCGTTTATTAACGACAATAATGTTTTCCCACTGTTGAGAATAGTTTTCAAATAGCCGGTTTGTTTTTCATCTTTAACTGTATTCAGCATTACTTCGCTAAATCCAAGAATCGAATTCATCGGGGTTCTGATTTCGTGACTCATATT
>DPCJ01000070.1:2309-3532 GCA_003516705.1 Prolixibacteraceae bacterium
GCTGGATTTGAGTCAACTATCAAGCAATTTTTTTTGTTAATCAGAATAATTCCAGCCTGTACCGAATTCATAATGTGCCTGATTCTTTGAAAAGCACTTTCCAGTTTACGTTCCGATTTCTTTTTTTCTGTGATATCATGAATGTAACCATACCAAAGTACCGAATCATCGGGTTGCCTTTCAGGTTTGGCCTCACCAGTCAACCAGCGGATTTCCTTTTCCGGAGTTACTATCCTGAAATCAAATTTCCAGATAGCAAAATTTTGATATGCCTCCCTTATTGATTTAAAGACCGGCATCAAATCATCCTGATGTATAACTTTGAATACAGGCCCGGCATCGCTTTTTACCATGTCAGGGGTAACGCCAAATATGGCAGAAATTCCTTCGCTTGCATATGGAAAACATGTTCTTCCATCGGGAAAATATTGAAACTGATAAATTACCCCAGGTACGTTTTCGGCCAGTTTGGTAACCATAATATCCTTATAGCGAAGGGATTCCTCTGCATTTTTCTGTAGGGTTATATCGCGTGAAATGCCAAACGTTCCGATAATTTCTCCCCTTTCATTCTTTAATGGCATTTTGGTCGTCGATGCCCAGGTGATTCTGCCATCGGGCCATGTTTCCTTTTCTTCAACGTCCACCAAAGGTTCTCCCGTATCTATAATTCTTTTTTCGTCTTCAAATGCCATTCGGGCATGTTCATTGCTGAAGAAATCGAAGTCGGTTTTACCAATTGCTTCATCACTGTCTTTTAGCCCAAAAAAATCAGCAAGATTTTTGTTTATCCTGACGAATTCGCTCCGTTGGTTTTTAAAATAAATTTTATCGGGAACATTGTTCATTATGATCCTGAAAAGGAGCTGTTCATTTAATAACGATTCAAACTGAATGTTTTTTCCGGATGTATCTGTTCCATTTTTGGCTTGATCATGTTGCATGTTTCTGTTTTAAATTAGTATCAGAACAAAAAGGTTGCCTTGTTTACAATATCAAACNNCCGGCTATTTCACTTTTTCCCTGAATACTTTTCTGAATTTCTCGACTTTCGGGGCAACCACAAACTGGCAGTAAGGCTGGTTTTTATTCCGTGCGAAATAATTTATGTGGTAATCTTCAGCCGGATAAAATGCCTTAAATTCTGTTACTTCAGTAACAATAGGTTTTTCGTAGGCCTTTTCTTTTTCAAGATTGGCAATAATTTGCAAGGCAGTTTCCTT
>DPCJ01000070.1:3665-4633 GCA_003516705.1 Prolixibacteraceae bacterium
GTTTCATACAGTAATTTTTTTTGAAGGCGCTTGTTTTTTCAGAAAAAGCAGCCTGGAGAAAAATTTCTTTTCAAACCCCAGAAAGAAGCTGAATTGCCCGAAAATTGCCCCTACTAAAAGCAGGAGTACATTGTAAACCGACAGGATTACAACNNATATTCCAGCGCTGTTTTAACTTTTCGAGCATAAATCATTCTTTTGTTTCATTTGAAATAACAAAAGAGTTGAAAGTATGTTTTTCGAAATATCGGAAACTCAGCAAAAAGTTGTGATGCTGTTTTCTGTAACTTACTTAATTCGAACAGGTTTTAGTTCTTCAAAAAAGATGTCATCATTCGGAACATCAAATTCAAGCCCGGTAATATCAAGATTATTCGTCATTTTAAATTGAACAGTGCCAAAACTAAACCACGCATGGGTTTTATCCCATTTCAGTTTCCATACATCATAGTGCCAATGTTCGAGTGTGGCCGACAATTCGGGTGTGTGTTCAAAATACATCCGAAGATTTCCGTTTTCCAATTTCACCTCAATGTTACCATACACCGGCGCGTTATAAACGCCTGCATATTTTTCGATTGGTAACGAAGAATTTGTACCGGTAATCCGTTTTGCTTCACGATCGGCAATTCGTTTGTCTTCCGATTTCCGCTTTTTACTTTGCTCAAGCATTTGTGCCGACCAGTCTTTTTCTTCGAGCCCTAAAAACGCGTTTATTGCATAGTTTGTTACTGCTGTAGTGGGTGGGTTCATTCCGTTTGTCAGAACCACAACGCCCAGTTTTTCGTCTGGAATCATGGTTACCAGCGAAATCATACCATCGTAACCTCCGCTGTGACTTACTTTCATTTTTCCGTGAAAGTCTTCAAGTGCCCAACCTAATCCATACCCGCGGAAATGGGTTTTGTTGGCATTTGTTTTTGTCAGGTCAACATTGTAAGTGTTGTGCATTTTCCACAGGATGTTTC
>DPCJ01000150.1 GCA_003516705.1 Prolixibacteraceae bacterium
ATTTCTTCCACAAAACGTTTTTGTGCCTCGTCGTAAACCATCGGTTCTGTCATGCGGTACCATTTCATCCAGTTGTACCCGAACAAAGGCTGACTGAAACCTATTACAAATGGTGCACCGGAGAAACTCGTTGAGCCCTGGTTCAGGTTTCTGATTCCGTAAGCTGATGTACTGGCGTAAATATAGGTTCCTAATTGAGGTATTGACTGGTTAAGTGACAGTACAGCCGAAGCCGACAGGTTTGAAACCTGTTTAAATTCGATGCTTCCGTCGGGCTGGGTAACCGGCTGAGTTGTATGCCGGTAATTGGGCAAATCGCTGTTAAAAACAAGTTGCGGGCGAAAACGTGTTTTGTAATTCCGATAACGCCAGTAATAATTAACGTTTGAATTTTGTGTGTATTTTATAGCCGAAGATTGAGTAATTGCCAGATCAATTACATCATCAAGTGAAAGTGTAAGTTTCATGGTATCTGTTTGCGCAGTAAGAAATCCGGAGCAACTCACGCTAAAAATCAACAGAATAAACAACCTTTTCATACTTTTTTACTGATTGATTGCAAATTCACTTAAATGTCGGAATGAGGAGGTTTCGTCAGCAATTACCATTTCTCCTTCTTTCAGTCCCGAAATAATTTCGAAGTACTCATTGCCGGTTATCCCGATGGTAATTTCACGTTTTACTGCTTTTTCGCCCTGCACGACAAATATTTTGCATGGTTTACCTGGTTCAATATCAGGTAGTTTTCTAATCCGGAGCACGTTATCTTTTTTCTGACTGAAAATTTGAATCTGAACATTTTGGTTGGCAATCAGTTTCGGATGGTTGTTTTTGTCCAGGTGTACATTAAACTGAACTTTATTGTTTTCAACCATTGGAGTAACACTTCCAATCAACCCTTTCAGCTGCTCGCCTTCAACAGTAACAAAAACAGGTGAACCTGTTTTTATCTGGCTTGCATATTTTTCGTCAACCGATCCATTCAGTTTAAAGGTTGAGAGGTCAGACATTTGTACAAGCATTTTGTCGGCTGGTACTTTTTCGCCAACATGGGCGTTAATGTTAAGAATAATTCCGGATGAAGGAGCCCTGACGCTCATTTTTTCGAGCAGTTCCTGCTTTTCTTCAAGCATTTTTTCATCCATTCTTATTTGAAGCAGCAACCCTTTTTCTTCGGCAATTAACTGTTTTAGCCTGATGGAATTTTTTTCAACCAACATGGCCAGGTCTTTCTCTGCGAGCGTAATTTCCTGTCTGGTTTCCTCAACACGGGCAGGTGAAATCCCACCAACTTCAAGCAGTTGTTCTTTGTCGCCCAGCTGGGCTTTTAACGAAAGGACTTTTAATCGTTTAACCTCTTCGTTGTAGTCAAGATCGAGTTTTGTACTTTGAGAATTAAGCTGCGTCCTTTCGAGATTATTTCTTTTCATTTCGAGCTGGTCTTTCAGCTTTTCAATATCATCTTCAACAGGAAGGGTTTGAAGCTGAAGTATTATTTCTCCTGATATTACCTGGTTACCGGGTTCTTTCAGAATATTTTTTACAATACTTGCGGCCGGGCTAAGTACAAGTACTTCGTTCTCCGATTCAACCACACCGGTCGCCTCCAATGTAGCCACCACTTCACCTTTTTCTACTGTAACTGTATTAAAATTGCCTGTTTTGATGGTTTTGGGTACGTGCGCACCTGCGAAATAATAGATTGCTACTGCTGCAATCAGCACCAAAATAACAATGATAGCTATGGACAGATTTTTCTTTGTTCCCATAGGAATTAGCTGGTTTAAATAAAAGTGACGAAAAATACAAAATTAACATTACCGTTGAAGCAAAAGTGTGACAAAATTAATAGAAAAGAAAAAAAACAGAAAGACAAATTTTTATTTCATAAGTGCAAAGATGCTTTAAAAACAACGGTCGGAAAATATTCTTCCCGACCGTTGTTTTATGAAAACTAAAGTGTATCAGTGTATTTTGTCTATAAATAGCTTTCTGATTTTCGATAAATAGTCGAGATCCATTTCATCTGAACGGATACGAACAGCTTCATGTAATTTTCCATCGTTGTAAAACGATGCACGGGCAGCGTCGAATTCGTGCCCATCCCAGTTGTATTTCACATCCATCGAAACTTTCTGGAAAGTCTCGGTATTCATGTATTTTGGTACGTCAATATAGGCAAAAGTGGGGTCCTCGCTGTTCAGACAAATACCTTCGCCAAGCACTTCGAGTACAAGGAATTTTACGATTTTCACCTTTACTTCGAATTTACCTTTCAGTTTTTTATGCATTAAAAACTGTATTCCCTGGTTTTGGTAAGCTTCCTGAAGTTTGGCCACCATGTCAGACTGAGGAATATGACGCAAACGAATCACATTAAGATATTCTGACCCGATATTCATGTAACCTTTCCCGGCATCGAATTTTATTTTGTATTCGTTTTCAATATTTTGTGTGGCCCTGATAACTTCTTCCAACGGGTATTGCCTTGCCAACACAAGATAAATGTAGATGGGCCTTGATTCGGTTGGTCCTTCGTGATAATACCCCGGGAATGGGTTCAGCGAGTCGAAAACAAGGCTGCCGGGAAGGATTTTTTCGTCGATGGCAACAACAGTATCGACTTTGGTGAGGTTCACAAACACTTCCATTTTTTTGTTATTTCCCATAATTGATATCTTTGATTTTTTGTAATAACATATGACTGCCAAAGTAGTTCAGTTTAATCAAATCGGGCTGGTTTCGTTTCAGAAAAACCGGCGATCTAAAAATATAAAGATTCGCGTAAAACCCGACCAGTCGGTACACGTTTCTTTTCCGTGGTTTGCATTATCCGCCGAAGTGGTGAATTTTGTCAACAAAAATATCAGCTGGATTGTACTGCAGCAGCAAAAAATGGCGGCTAAAAAGCCTGAATCACTCATCGAATCGGTTATTAGGACCAAACTGCATACCATTGAAATAAAAAAGGGCGAAAAACTTGAGGCATCAAGAAAAAAAGGGCTGATTGAGATTTGGGTTGATGATTTTGAATCAGAAAAATCGAGGTTATTTGTTCAAAGAATTATTGAAAGTATTTACCGGTTTGAAGCGCAAAAAATATTACCGGACCGGCTTATGGAACTTGCACAAAAGCACGGCTTTCTTTACAATAAAGTGGGCATTCGCAACAATAAACGCAACTGGGGAAGTTGTTCGGCACGGAATAACATCAGCCTGAACCTGCAAATGATGAAACTTCCCGACGATTTAATTGACTATATTTTGCTGCACGAACTTGTACACACAAAAATAAAAAATCATGGCCCGTTGTTCTGGCAAAAGCTGGATGAAATTACGGGAAAAAAAGCCAGGGCGCTTGCGAAAGAAGTGCGCAGCTATTCTACTTTTACTTTATAATGTTTTGAATTATGAATTGGAATCAATTGCTTTCGGCAAAACGGCTGGGAATGGAAGGGTGGACTACCGATAAAACGGGCGACAGGTCGCAGTTTCAGCGCGATTACGACCGGATTGTTTTTTCGTCGCCGTTCCGAAGGATGCAGAATAAAACACAGGTTTTCCCGCTGCCCGAACATATTTTTGTGCACAACCGGCTTACGCACACGCTCGAAGTAGCGAGTGTGGGGCGGTCGCTCGGAAATATTTTAGCTGAAAAACTGGTCAAAGAATTCCCCGAAAATCCTTTTATTCCTGAGATTGGAACTATCGTGTCAACCGCCTGCCTGGCGCACGATTTGGGGAATCCACCTTTTGGGCATTCCGGCGAGTCGGCTATTTCTGATTTTTTTAAAAATGGTACTGGAAAAGAGTTTCAACAGCAGTTAACTGTTGGCGAATGGAAAGATTTTACGCATTTCGATGGTAACGCCAACGCTTTCAGGGTGCTGACGCATCAGTTTAACGGTAAACGACCGGGCGGTTTTGCACTTACATATTCATCGCTGGCCGGAATTGTAAAATACCCTTACGAATCGGTATTGGCCGAAAAGCCCAAGTTTGGCTTTTTTCAATCGGAAAAAGAAAACTACCTGAAAATTGCTGCTGAGCTTGGCATTGACGAAAGCACCTCCCAACCTGGAAGTTTTTGTCGTCATCCGCTGGTTTACCTTGTGGAAGCTGCCGATGATATTTGCTACCAAATTATGGATTTGGAAGATGCTTACAAATTAGGCATTCTAAGTTACGACAAGGTGTACAGTTTGTTTCTGGCATTTTATGATGCTGAAACCGATGCAAAACAGCTTGCGAGCATCGACAAAACCATGAAACGGGTAACCGACAGAAATGAGCAAATTGGCTATTTACGGGCTGGGGTAATTGGCAAACTGATTCATGCGGCTATGGCAGTTTTTACGGACCATTTGGATGAAATAATGCAGGGCCGTTTTACCAAAAGTTTGATGGACAGGTTACCCGAAACACAGGCTGCTGCTATGAAAGTGGTGAAAGAAATTTCGTATAAACAGGTTTATGCGCACCGCTCGGTTGTGGAAATCGAAATTGCGGGGTACAAAATTATCGGTACTATTTTGCAGGAGTTTGCGGGTGCGATGATGAACCCGACAGGAACATATAATAAAAAACTTCTATCGCTGCTGCCCGACCAGTATAAAAACGAAAGTGGTTCGGTGTATGCCAATCTCCAATCAGTGGTCGATTTTGTTTCAGGGATGACAGATGTATTTGCACTCGATTTGTACCGGAAAATCACGGGAATCAATTTGCCGGGAATCAGGTGATAAGCCCCTAATCTGAAGAAACAGAAGAAAAACACTTGTGACGTAAAAATGTCGTAATAAAGGCGCAATCAACCAATACTTAACCAGGTACTTTCACTTCGAATTTTTAAAAGCCAAAAAATGAGCAAATCAGAATTATCAAAACGTGTAAAAGAATTGCGCAGCCGCAAGGGACTTTCGCAGGAACAACTGGCCGAAAACTCTGGATTAAGTCTCCGCACCATTCAGCGGATTGAAAACGGGGAAACCGAACCCCGCGGTGAAACGCTGAAAAGATTGATGAATGCACTGGATGCAGCACCCGATGATATAATGGACTGGAATATTGTGGAAGATAAAGGGTTTTTAACAGCCTTGAATCTTTCTGCACTTGGTTTTTTGTTCTTCCCATTGCTGGGTATTCTGATTCCACTGATTCTCTGGATTTCGAAAAAAGACAAGGTTAAAAATGTGAATGAAATGGGGAAGGCAATACTTAACTTTCAGATTACCTGGGTATTGATATTGAGTTTAATTTATTTTCTTTTGATTTCAGGAATATTAAGCCGGCTTGAGTGGTTCGGAAACATAACATCTTATTTAGGAGGTGGCAAACTAATTTTTGCCCCGATTCTTCTTTATGCATACAATAGTATTTTTATCCTTGTGAATACTATTTTTGTTTATAAAGGATTAAGCGTGAAATACTTTCCATCAATCCGGTTTTTGAGATAGAAATATCGGGCATAAAAAAACCTTGTTTTCTATTGTGAAAACAAGGTTTTTTCGATTTAAACTGTTCTGAAATTATCCTTCCAGAAAATTATTGAGTAATCCGCGTGATTCTTTGCGCGCATTGGGTCCCGCTCCCGAAAGCTGGGCAATCAGTTTGCGGATTGGCATACTTTGGAGCCAAACTTTTCCTGTGCCGCGAAGTGTGGCTAAAAACATTCCCTCGCCCCCGAAAACCATCGACCGCAACCCACCGGCCTGCTGAATATCAAAATCAACCGATGTTTCGAAACCCACGATACAACCCGTGTCAACTCTTAAAACTTCGTTGTTTAGTTGTCGTTCAATTACTGTTCCGCCCGCATGAATAAATGCTTTTCCGTCGCCCTGCAATTGCTGAAGAATAAAACCTTCACCACCAAAAAAACCTGCACTCAGCCTTTTGTTGAAAATAATGGAAAGCTTTGTACCAAAGGCAGCGCACAAAAATGCATCGCGCTGCACAATAATGGTTCCACCAAAATCCCTCAGGTTAACAGGGATAATAGTCCCGGGATACGGTGCCGAAAAAGCCACGTGTTTTTTGCCCCAGCCCTGGTTGGTGAAATGGGTGAGGAAAAGCGACTCGCCGGCAATCAAACGTGACCCAGCTGAAAGCAATTTGTCGAATAAACCGGCGCTGGGGTTCGAACCGTCGCCCATGCGCGTGGTATAATCAATGCCATCTTCCATGTACAGCATCGCTCCGGCTTCGGCAATCACAGTTTCGCCGGGGTCAAGCTCAACCTCAACCAGTTGCACATCGTGACCCATAATTTTGTAATCAATTTCGTGTGATGAATTCATAGCCTGTCAGTATTAAATTTTTTCTTTTAAAGATAGTGGTTTTGCCATTTCGGCATGTGCGAATTTAATAGAGAAATTTTGCGACCTTTGCAAAAAATCGATAATCAGTATGAAACAGGGGTTCAACGAACGAAACAAGGCCGGCAAAGGAGGAAAACCAGCGGTAAGAAGCAATTCTCCGAAAACAGAAACCGGAGGAAAACGAATTGGGAAAAGCCTGCCAGAAAAATCAGCAGGTACTGGTAAAAGAGTTGGCAAAGGAATCGCTGCCAAAGCTGATAGTTTTGGAAAAAGAGGACCCGCATCGTCAAGAGATACCGAATCTGCGGGTAAACGCTTTAAACCAGCCGATACAAAAAAAACATTTTCAAGGCCGGGAACAACCCCAGTAAGAGAAACAGAAGCGGGTCAACGTAATAATTCAGCCAATAGAAAAAAGATACTTGCCAGACCGGGAGCAGCCCCTGTAAGAGAAGTTGAATCAGGTCAGCGCTTTAAGCCAACCGAACGGAAAAGAACTTTTGCCAGACCGGGAGCGACTTCAGTAAGAAATATTCCGAAAAAAGCCAGTGCTACAGGCGAAATCAGGCTGAACCGGTTTATTGCCAATGCCGGAGTTTGTTCGCGCCGTGAAGCCGACACTTTTATCGTTGCCGGAATGGTACAAATTAACGGTAAAGTGGTTACCGAACTTGGAACAAAAGTATTGCCAACCGACGAAGTAAGGTTTGACGGAAACCGCATCAGCGCTGAGAAAAAGATTTATTTGCTATTGAATAAACCAAAAGATTTTGTGACTACCACCGACGACCCGCACGCCGATAAAATTGTGATGGACCTTATAAAGGATGCCTGCCCGGAGCGTATTTATCCGGTGGGTCGCCTCGACAGAAATACCACAGGTTTGTTGTTGTTTACCAACGATGGCGACCTTTCGAAACGCCTTACACATCCCAGCCACCAAATGAAAAAGATTTACCAGGTTTCGCTCGACAAACCTGTTACCATCGAACATTTGCAGGAAATTGCCGATGGTATTCAACTTGAAGATGGCCCGATTGCAGCCGATGCCATCAGTTATATTAATAACGAAGAGGCAACGGAAGTGGGCATCGAAATCCATTCAGGCCGGAACCGGATTGTTCGCCGTATTTTTGAACATCTTGGCTACCGCGTAAAAAAACTAGACAGGGTGATGTACGCCGGGCTTACAAAGAAAAATCTGCCCCGCGGCAAATATCGTTTCCTCACCGAAAAAGAAGTTGGATTTTTAAAAATGCAATAGAAGGAAATTCCAAATTCCAAACTCCAAATAACAATAATGGAATAGCAAATTTTAAAATTATTCTGATTTTGAATCTATAATTTAAAGTTGTTTAGTTAAGGATTTTTTATATGAGAAGGGTTAAACGCAAAGTGCGCTGAGAAGACGCAAAGAACCGCAAAGTCAACATAAGTATTATTTCTTTGCGGTTCTCTGTGTTTATCTTCGTAGATCTCTGCGTTTAAATTTATATTGATTTCCAATAACAAAACGATATTGGCTTGTAATTTAATATTTGAAATTTGGAGCCTGAAATTTAGGGATTTGTTATTTCCCGTTGTAATTTTAAGCTGCTTCCGATACTAATCATTCAGTTTTGGAAAAGGAATTTTTACAGACAATAAAGGCAAATCAGGGGATTATTCACAAGGTGTGCAATATCTACTGCGATGATCAGGACGACCGCGACGACCTGTTCCAGGAGATTGTTGCCCAGCTTTGGAAATCGTATGCTTCGTTTCGCGAAGAATCGAAATTTACCACATGGATGTACCGTGTGGCGCTGAATACCGCGATTACAACCTTTAAAAAAACCAAACGCCGTCCCGACCAAAACCGGCTTACTTATGATAACTTTCAGGTGAAAGATGAGAATTACGATACCGAAACCGAGGAAGAAATCAGAAACCTGCACAGGGCAGTGGCCCAGTTAACCGGTATCGAAAAATCAATCGTTCTGCTGTTTCTCGAAAACAAAAAGTACGAGGAAATTGCCGAAATCACCGGAATTACTCAAAATTATGTACGTGTAAAAATGAACCGCATTAAGAAAAAACTTAAAAAGTTCATGGAAACTGAGGAGGATTAGCGATGATGGAACTTGAAAATTTAAAAAAAGCATGGAATAAAATTCCGGTCGAAAAATCACTCGACGAAAACCAATTGAAGGAAATGCTTGGAAATCACTCCAAAAGCATGATCGACAGGATTGACAGGAACATCAAAATCGGGTTTATGATTTTGTTTGCCATGATTCTGATTTTTGCATTGGATGATTTTTTCTTTTCTCCTATAATTTTGGGTGAAGATGATATTGAGGTACCGCAATGGCTTTTGTTTACTGGTGTTTTCAGTAATACACTTATTTTTACCACGTTCATTTATTTCGCAATAAAATATTACCGTGTCAGAAAAAGTTGTGATATGGTTTGCAACCTGAAAGAAACACTCAAAAAAATAATCGATACTTTAAGCATTTATAAAACCCTGTTTTACCTCGCACTTGTGGCACTTTTATTTGCCATTGGAAGTGGGTTTGTAACCGGAATTTTTACAGGCCTTACCGACAATGCAAGTGAACTTGGAATTCCGTTTGCCGAAGTTGACTCAAAACAACTTTTTATTGCTGTTGTTGCCGGACTTGCCGGGCTTGTTGTTCTTGTAGGAAGTGTTTTTCTGTTTCTCAGATGGGGTTTCAGAAAATTATATGGCAACTACATTCAAAAGCTAAAACAAACATTAAAAGAATTGGAAGAAATTCAGGATTAAACAATTTTGATTTCGCCCGTTTTTTTGAAATCATCGCTGCTCTGTTATCTTTGCCATCTCAACACATAAAATTAAAAACGTGAGTTTAATTAAATCAATTTCAGGAATTCGCGGCACCATTGGCGGCAAGCCAGGCGAAGGACTCAGCCCGCTCGACCTTGTAAAATTTACTGCATCATATGCTACCTGGGCAAAACAAAAATCGGGAAACAAAAAACTGAAAATCGTTGTTGGCCGTGATGCACGCATTTCGGGACCGATGGTCAGTTCGATTGTAATTTCAACCTTAACCGGAATGGGTTGCGATGTGGTCAACATTGGCCTTGCAACAACACCCACCACCGAACTGGCGGTTACAGCCGAAAAAGCCGACGGCGGAATTATTCTCACAGCAAGCCACAACCCAAAACAGTGGAACGCGCTTAAATTGCTTGATAATAAAGGCGAATTTCTGAATGCTGCAGATGGCGAAAAGGTTTTGCAAATTGCCGAAGCTGAAGATTTTAGCTTTGCATCAGTCGATGAACTGGGCAGTGTTACCGAGAAAGATTATACCGAATACCACATTCAGCATGTGCTAAACCTTAAATTGGTTGACCGGGCAGTCATTGAAAAAGCAAATTTTGCAGTAGCCATTGACGCTGTAAATTCGGTTGGCGGAATTGTTATGCCTGCACTTTTAGAAGCGCTGGGCGTGAAAAAGATTATTGAAATTAACTGCGAACCCACAGGGCATTTTGCCCACACACCCGAACCGCTACCCGAAAACCTGGTTGAAACTTCAGCAATTGTAAAAGAAAATCAGGTTGATGTTTGTTTTGTGGTTGACCCCGATGTTGACAGGCTTGTTATTATTAACGAGGATGGCTCAATGTTTAACGAAGAATATACGCTTGTTGCGGTTTCGGATTATATTTTAAAGCAGACACCCGGAAATACTGTTTCCAATTTATCGTCGAGCCGCGCGTTGAGTGATGTTACCGAAAGATACGATTGCACTTACAATTCTGCTGCTGTTGGCGAAGTAAACGTGGTTGCAAAAATGAAGGAAACCGGGGCTATTATTGGTGGCGAAGGAAACGGAGGGATTATTTATCCTGAAAGTCATTATGGCCGCGATTCACTTGTTGGCGCTGCACTTTTTCTTTCGCATTTAGCCAAAACAGGGTTAAAATGCTCGGCGTTACGCAAAACTTACCCCGACTATTTTATGTCGAAAAACAAAATTGAACTCACGCCCGATATCAATGTGGATGTATTACTCGAAAAGCTTCAGCAGAAATATTCAAACGAAAAAGTAACCACCATCGACGGGGTGAAGATTGATTTTGCCGAATCGTGGGTGCACCTCAGGAAGTCGAATACAGAACCGATTATCCGTATTTATTCAGAAGCAAAATCGGAGGAAGAAGCAAAAAAAATCGCTCAGAAAGTGATTGATACCATAAAAGAAATCATTTAGCAACTTTGGGGTAACGTTAAGTTCTTATTGAAGGCTTAAAATTAAATTTTAAATATAAAATTGTATTACAAGCAGTTACTTAATATTGGAGTAATACTGTGATTGTATTTTTGTGTCGTAAACCGGAATTCATTGAACCCGGGTTTCACCCCGGCAATGTATTCCAATAAACAATTTCGACATGAAGAAGAAGAAAAACATAGCCATTGTTGCACACGACAATCGCAAAAAAGATATCATCGAATGGGTTTCGTTCAACTGGCAGGAACTGATTCAGCACGATTTAATCTGCACTGGTACAACCGGCAAATTGGTTGAAGATACACTCAGGGAGAAATGCAGTAAAAACAATAAAGTTCCGCCTACAGTTACCCGGTTGAAATCGGGTCCGCTGGGTGGTGATCAGCAGTTGGGGGCGCTGATTGTTGAAGGACAGGTAGATATCCTGATTTTCTTTTGGGACCCCATGCAGCCGCAGCCACACGATGTTGACGTAAAGGCGTTGTTAAGGATTACCGTTTTATACAATATTC
>DPCJ01000091.1 GCA_003516705.1 Prolixibacteraceae bacterium
ATTGACGGATATGTAAATGATGAAGTATGGAGCCTTGCTTTTGCCGTTGAGGAGTTTTACCAACGCGAACCTTTTGAAGGACAACCTGTTTCGAAAAAGACTATTTTTTATACTTGTTATGATTCAGACAACATTTATTTTGCTGTAAAGTGCTGGGATGATAAAGATAAAATTACCGCCAAGGAGATGGCGCGTGATGTGAGTCTTGGTAAAGACGACCGCATTCAGATTATTCTTGATACTTATCTTGATAAACGAAACGGATACTGGTTTCAGATTGGTCCGCGCGGTTCAATTGGCGATGCTGTTGTTAACGAAAATGGTGCTGTTCTCAATAAAGAATGGGATGGACTTTGGACAGGAAAAGCCAAAATTACCGACTGGGGCTGGGAGGCCGAGTTAGCCATTCCGTTTAAAACTATGGGGTTCGATAAAAATAAAACACAGTGGGGAATCAAGTTCATCCGCAATATTGTAAACAACCTCGAAGCATCGTATTGGCCGGTTGCAAACCTGAACGCTGCCAAATTCCAGGTTTCCGATGCCGGTATTCTCGATGGCATTGAGAACATTACCCAGGGAATCGGACTCGATATTGCACCCTACCTGCTTACGGGGCTGAATACAAAACAGGATGAAAAAGCCGACCCGAAACTCACCGGTGGCGTTGACCTTTTTTACCAAATCACACCCGGATTAAAATCGTCACTCACTATTAACACCGATTTTGCAGAAACCGAGGTTGACGACCGCCAGATTAACCTCACCCGTTTTAATTTACATTACCCCGAGAAACGCGATTTCTTTTTAGATGGCGCCAATAATTTCAGATTTGGTATTGAAGGTGACGATACAAGTCCGGTGGCAAAAAACATCATCCCGTTTTTCTCGCGACGAATGGGACTCGACTCATTAAACAGGCCAATCCCGATAAATGTGGGAGCAAAACTTACCGGGCAGATTGACGACTGGAATGTGGGAATGATGTACATTAACGATGACGGTGAAAACGGTAATAACAATTACTCTGTTGCCAGGGTTTCCAGAAATATCGGGCAGCAATCATCAGTGGGCATCATCGGAACCTATGGAAATGCGATTGGCGACGAAACAAATCTTGTGGTTGGAGCCGATGCAAAACTCTCAACGTCAACCTTTCAGAAAAACAAAATCGTTTCTTTTTATCTTTTCGGACTGAAATCGAATACAGAAAAGCATACAGGTAACGATGTTTCCTGGGGAACACAGCTGCTATATCCGAACGACCTGATTAAAGCAAGGTTGGGTTACCATCAGATTGGTAAAGACTTTGTGGCAGGAATGGGTTTTGTGCCACGTGTAAATATCCGCGAAACGTATGGTGAACTTAAATTCGGGCCACGACCCAACAAATGGGGAATTATGCAGCTTGAATTTGGAGGTGCATTTGATTATATCACTAATCTGGAAACAGGAGATCTTGAAACGCGTGAGTTTGAAATTCAACCGCTGGGGATTCGGTTTCTTTCGGGCGAAGTGTTGCGTTATTCCATTGTTAGTCAATACGAAATGCTTACACAAAACTTTAATATTTTCGAAGATTTTGTAATTCCGATTGGTACTTACGAATGGTGGCAGCAGCAAATAAAACTCGAAACTAAAGGTGCAAGAAATATTTACGGTGAGGCAAGTTACCGTTTTGGTGATTTTTATAATGGAAAGCGCAACGACATAAAACTGAACGTGAACTGGAAAATTGCCGTGCCATTTTTTGTTGGCGGAACTGTAACCCGGAATAATATCTCCTTACCCGAAGGCAAGTTCGCAGCAAATATTTATCAGGTTAATGCAAATGTTTTATTTAGTCCGAACGTTACGCTTTACAATTATTTTCAATACGATAATGCCAGTAACAGTGCCGGCTGGCAAGCACGTTTCCAGTGGATTATAAAACCCGGCAACGAAATTATACTGGCATGGACTTCTAATTTCAGGCAACCCGAAGAATCGCTGATACCTGACGAAAGCGCAGTAAGGTTAAAACTGAAGTATAACATCAGACTGTAAATGTTGTTTTAGGTAAACATGTGAAAACCTTTTCAAAATAACGAACGTATATGATGCCATTACAGAGGAAAATTATCAGGCTAAAACGGATACCTTCATATCATATATAATTTTAGACAAATACAAGAATTTACACTATTTAATGAAACAGCGGAAAAAAGCAATTTAGAATTTTGTTTGTTTTCAAGTATTTTAATATACTTGCACACGAATTTACGAATTGCTCAATCCCCGGCGTTTGTTCCATAGTTTTATTCAACAAAAAATCAAAAAAAACAACAAGGAATAACTTTTTTATCATGTACGATATATTAGAATTAAACAAGAAGCTTTTACCGGAGCTTAAAGAAATTGCCAAAGGTCTCAATATTAAAAGGACTGAACTTTTAAAGAAACAGGATTTGGTATATAAAATTCTTGATGCACAAGCCATCAGGGAAGCCGAGAAGTCGGAGAAAAAAATCAGCGATACTGAACCAAAATCAGAAGAAAAAGGATTAAAATCATTTTTGATTCGGAAGCCAGCACCGCAGGAATATCCATATGCTGAACAAGATAAGAACAGAATGGGTCGTCCGCGCCGTGAACGTATTGAGCCGGTTATAAAACACGAAAAAGTGGAAACCGGTAAAAAGAAACACGTAAAAATTGAATCGAGTGTTCAGTCACGGCAGGAACAAATTAAAGCCATTATTAAAGGATTCGGGCGTGAAAAACCCGTTATCAACGAGCAGGAGCAAAAGCCGGTTGAAAGAATTCCTGTGCAACCCGAAGAAAACAGACCCGTTGTTGAAAAAACGTCAAACGATTTTCGTCCGAAACAAGTGCCGCAAAACGAGCCTTTCAGAGTAAAAAAACAGCATCAACAAATGGCCGATAAGCAACAACTACCAGTTGAACGGAAACCTGTGGTTGAAAATGAGAACCGTTTTGCCGATAAAAAACCAAAAAGTGCTGAAAAGCTGAATGAAGATTTTGAACCTTCTGAAAGTTTTGAAACAAATGATAATGTAACGGAGCATCCGATTGCTGAAGCACAAATGCCGGAAAATATACAACCGGCAGAATTTGCTGAAAATATTGAACCGCCGGTAAATCAGCCGCAAAGACTTGAAAATCAGAATTACAATGCAAAAGTTGTAAAGGCCCGTCAATATGAGTTTGAGGGAATTGTTACAAATACGGGTGTGCTCGAAATTCTTGTTGACGGTTACGGTTTTTTACGCTCAGCCGACTATAATTACCTTAATTCGCCCGATGACGTTTATGTTTCTCAGTCGCAGATAAAACTGATGGGTTTAAAAACCGGCGATACAATTACAGGAACAATCCGACCTCCAAAAGAAGGCGAAAAATATTTCCCGCTGGTAAAAGTGCTCGAAATCAATGGCCGCAGTCCCGAATATATTCGCGACCGTGTTCCTTTCGACCATTTAACACCGCTGTTCCCAAATGAAAAATTTAATCTAACAGGAAACGGTCACGATAATCTTTCAACAAGAATTATAGACATGTTTGCTCCAATTGGGAAAGGACAACGTGGTTTAATTGTGGCTCAGCCAAAAACAGGTAAAACTGTATTGTTGAAAGAAATTGCCAATGCAATTGCCGCTAACCATCCTGAAGTTTATATGATTGTTCTTCTCATCGACGAACGACCGGAGGAAGTTACTGATATGGCCCGCAGCGTAAATGCCGAAGTGGTTGCCTCCACTTTCGATGAACCTGCTGAAAAACACGTTCGTGTGGCAAATATTGTACTCGAAAAAGCCAAACGGCTTGTTGAATGCGGCCATGATGTGGTTATTCTTCTCGATTCGATTACCCGATTGGCACGTGCCTACAACACTGTTCAGCCTGCTTCGGGTAAAGTACTCTCGGGTGGGGTTGATGCAAACGCTTTGCACAAACCAAAACGGTTTTTCGGAGCAGCGCGAAACATTGAAGAAGGCGGTTCGCTTACAATTATTTCCACTGCACTTACCGAAACCGGCTCGAAAATGGATGATGTTATTTTTGAAGAATTTAAAGGTACCGGTAACATGGAGTTGCAACTCGACAGAAAATTGTCGAACAAACGTATTTTCCCGTCAGTCGATATTCCTGTATCGAGTACACGTCGCGAGGATTTACTTTTCTCAAAACAGATTATCGACAAACTGTGGATTTTACGTCATTACCTTGGTGGCATGAACTCACTCGAAGCTATGGATTTCATGAAAACAAGGCTGATGAGGTCAAACTCAATGGAAGAGTTTCTTGCATCGATGAACGACGAATAGAAAGAAACACACCTAAAATCAAGGTGTTGGAAATAAAAATAAAACAAAACAGCAGGCCGGTTGGTCTGCTGTTTTGTTTTCAGGCAATGTGAATAGGATTCAGTTTTTTAATATCAGTGTGAAAATCTCGCGGATGATTTTTTCTTCATTTTCCCAGGTCAGTTCGGCTGCTGCTATTGGAAGGTTTGCCATCCAGAATTTTCGTTTCTCGGTGTTTTCAAGCGCCTCTGAAATTTTTGCTGCTAAAAAAACAGGGTCGAGCGAATCTGTTATCTCACCAACCTGAAACCGGTTGACAACAGCTGCCATTTCAGGCAGATTGGTTACCAGCACAGGCACCTGAGCCTGAATGTAATCGAATAATTTATTGGGGAGTGCAAACCTGTAATTTAATCCAAAATCTTCTTCAACCGATAATCCCAAATCGGCTGTGGGTGTTAGTTTTGCCAGTTCGTTAATGGTAAGCCGGCCGGTAAATACAATCTTGTTTTGCAGATTTTTCGTTTGTACAAGTGCCTCAAGCTGTGGTTTTATATCGCCATCGCCGGCAATAATCAGTTTGGCATTTTCCACGTAATGCAGGGCGTTTATCACTTGTTCAAGCCCGCGGCCAATATTTACAGCTCCCTGGTAAAGGATAATTTTTTCGGTTTGTGCAGTCTTTGTTTTTTCAGTTTGATGAACTGTTGTAAGTGGCAGGTTTCGTACCACCCGAAAAGGGGTTCCATATTTTTCACTGTAAATTTCAGCAATCGAATTACAAACAGTGGTAGCGTATTTTAGTTGGGGAACTATTTTCTTTTCAATCCATTCCCATATTTTCTTTATACGCGGTCTGTCAACCAGTTCGGGAACTTCGGTAAAATACTCATGACTGTCATAAACCAGTGGAATTTGCTTCACTTTCGATGCTAAAAAATTGGCGGGCAAAGTATCTAAGTCGTTGGCTAAAAGAATATCTGATTTTGAAAACAGCAGGCACAAATACAACCTGTAATTGAATTCGGCATAAAAAAGTGGTCCTTTGTTAAAAAGCAAATTAAACCGTTTGGTTTCGTATGCCCGGGTCAAAAGAGGCTGACTATTTTTTAATTTCCGCCCGATGAGTAAAACATCAAATCCCATATAATGCAGCGTGCTGCAATATTTATGTACCCTGTTGTCGGAAACAAGGTCACTGGTAACCGAAACAATAATTTTATGTTTTAATTTGCTGTTCACCCGATAGAATTGGCGGTAAATATAAAACTTTAACAGCAACTGAGAAAACATCAATTGCAAGGCTGTACGATGAGTTGAGAAATCCTTAATCTTTATAAAATCTTTATATCCTGCGCTGGTATCTTAATATTCTGTTTATAAAAACAGCGGCACTTTTGCAACATGAAGATTGTTACAAAAATGGCAAGTCGATGCATTTAATTCCGAATCTCAGAATTGTTGCCAAAAGCCTGTTTATCCTGTCGGTAGCGTTAATTGCCACCGCAGTTATTGCAATCATTTATGCCGAGTCTGTTCTTCCGTTTTTATATAGTTCCGGTATAGCCTTGTTAACAGGATTAGTTCCTTTTTTGTTTTCAAAAGATATTGATATTAACCACAATATGACAAAAAAGGATGCCAGTTTTGTGGTATCTCTTTCATGGATACTTTTTTCATTTTTTGGTAGTTTACCTTATATTTTTTCTTCATCAATTCCCTCGTTTACCAATGCATTTTTTGAATCTGTTTCGGGGTTCACAACAACCGGAGCTTCAATTCTAACCGACATTGAAATTCTTCCAAAATCGGTTTTATTCTGGCGTAGTTTAACACACTGGATTGGTGGAATCGGGATTATTGTTCTTGTTATTGTAATAATGCCCACACTTCAGATGGGTTCGTATAACCTATTTACTTTTGAATCGTCGGTACAGGAGAAAATTCAACCCAAAATTAAGTCAGTTGGTTTGCGTTTGTTAGCAATTTATCTGCTTCTCACACTTGCTGAAATAGTTTTATTGATGGCAGGTAAAATGAGTCTGTTCGAAAGTGTTTGCCATTCCTTTGGAACTGTGGCAACCGGTGGTTTTTCACCTAAAAACACAAGTATAGCCGGATATTCGCCATACATTCAATATGTTATAGCTATTTTTATGCTGTTGGCTGGTGTGAATTTCGTGATTCACTACTATATTTTCAAGCGTAATTTCAGAAAGATAAAAGAGAATGAAGAATTGTGGTTTTACCTGATTGTTGTTTTTTCGATTACTGCAATACTCACGGCAATTCTTTATTTTACGATGGGAAAACCATTTGAAGTATCTTTCAGGGATTCATTTTTTCAGGTGGTTTCAATTATTACCTGCACTGGTTTTGCTTCAACCGATTACCTGCTTTGGCCACCCATTGCATGGACGATTATTTTCTTCGCCATGTTTCTGGGCGGAAGCACAGGTTCAACAGCCGGTGGAATTAAAATGGCCCGTCATCTTGTACTGTTGAAAAACGTAAAGCGGTTTTTTCATCAGTTGCGTTATCCAAACGCGGTAATTCAGTTAAAGCTGAATAAGAATGTAATCAGTGATGAAAACAACCGGAATATCATCACTTTTATAACCATTTACCTGTTGGTTTTTGCCGCTGGTACAATTGCCCTGGCCTTTGATGGTGTTGATGGAAAAACCGCATCGAGTGCAGTAGCTACCTGCATGGCAGGAATTGGTCCGGGGATTGGTACAGTGGGACCAGTAAGTAACTTTTTTCATCTGTCCGATTTTGCCAAGCTGGTGCTTTCGTTTTTGATGATTCTTGGGCGACTTGAAATTCTTACACTGTTAATGTTATTCACTCCAGCATTTTGGAGGAAGTAAAAATTGATGTAACTTTTTAATCGTTTACTGTTAGCTTTGTTTTAAAAACAGGAATTATGCAAAATTCATCAAATCAATCATACCTGTTCAAAATATGGCGGTCTGCAGTTATTCCTTACCTGTTGGTTGTGTTTATTGTTTTTTTCATTACACTTATTTGTTTGCCACTTGCCAATACCGAAAGGTATTATCTTGTATCGTACCTGCTGCTTTTTGCATTATTTATAATGGCAACCCTTTTCAGGTTAGGACCTGTTTTGCTGGCAGCCACACTTAGTTCGCTCGCCTGGAATTTTTTCTTTATCCCGCCGCACAACACTTTTCATATCGAAAAGACCGACGATATACTCATGTTTGTCTTATTTTTCAGCATTGCAATGCTCAATGGAGTTTTAACAACACGAATACGCCGGCAGGAACAACTTGCCCGCGACCGTGAGTTGCGTACCAAAGTGCTGTTTCAGTTAACCCAGCAGCTTTCAAAAGCAGGCAGCATCGACGAGGTGCTGAAAATTGCCGTTGAAGAAATCAATGCACAATTCGGATTTACTGTATTTTTTATTTTGCAGGACGGTAACAATATCCTGTTTCAGACGGGTCGCCTTCAAAAGGAGAAAAAGCTGAACACAGATGAATATAATATTGCTGAATGGTGTTTTAAAAATAGAACCGAAGCAGGCGCTTTTACCACAAACCGCAGCGATTTGGAATATACTTTTTACCCAATGCCCGGCACAAAAGTTAATCCGGGGGTGCTTGCAACCAAACAGGAAAAGCCGGTTGCAGGCGAGAATCGCACATTCTGGCTCACATTTATCACGCAGATTTCGAACGCAATTGAGCGCGAGTTTTTGGCAGAGATGGCTACAAAAGCCCGTTTTTTAGATGAATCGGACAGGCTGTACAAAACACTTTTTAACTCTATTTCGCACGAGTTTCGCATTCCTGTTGCCACAATAATGGGCGCTTCCGATTCGCTGTTGAGTTCACCTCATCCGGCAAATATTCAATCGGAATTACATAACGAAATTTTTACTGCATCGGTGAGGTTAAACCGGCTTATCGAAAATCTACTGAATATGTCGCGGCTGGAAAGTGGCCAGCTTTCTGTAAGTCTCGACTGGTGCGATATCAACGATTTATTTAATAAAGTACTTGAGGATTTGAGCGGAGAACTTGAACCATTTAAAGTAAAAGTGACAATTCCGGAGAATATGCCTTTGGTGAAAATTGATTTTGGACTGATGGAGCAGGTGTTGTACAATCTTTTATTTAATGCAACCCAATATTCAGCGCCATTAACTAAAATTGAACTGAGTTCAGCACATCAGAATGACGAGCTGGTGATTGAGATTGCCGACCGTGGAACAGGTTTTCCTGATAGCACGATTGAAAAGGTGTTTACAAAATTTTATCGTGTTGATGGTACAAAAACCGGTGGACTTGGGCTGGGCCTTTCCATTGTAAAGGGCTTTGTCGAAGCACATTCGGGAATAATTACCGTCGAAAACCGAAAAACCGCGGGCGCACGTTTTATTATTCGGATACCCACAGAAAAACCTGATATCAAAAACCTGTTTTTAGATAACGAATGAATGAGAATGAAACTATATTGGTAATTGATGACGAGCTGCAAATCAGGCGTTTGCTCGAAATCACGCTGTCGGCAAGCGGGTATAAAATTGTACAGTCGGCTACCGGAAAAGAGGGGTTGGTTGATGCCGCCACATTGCATCCTTCGGTAATAATTCTCGACCTTGGATTGCCTGATATTGATGGTCATGAAATACTGAAAAAACTGCGAGAGTGGTACACAAAACCTGTAATTGTTTTGTCGGTTCGCGATTCTGAAAAAGATATTGTAAGTGCGCTCGATAATGGCGCAAACGATTATCTTACAAAGCCTTTCAGAAGTGGTGAATTGTTGGCCAGAATCAGGGCTGCGCTACGTTCAGCAACCGAAAAATCCGAAAGTAGTATCCTTGTTTTTGATTCGCTTTCCATTGATTTGCAGAACCACACTGCCCGCAAAAACGATGAAATTTTAAAACTTACTTCCACCGAATTTATGCTTTTGAGCCTGCTGGCAAAAAATCAGGGCAGGGTGCTTACTCATCAGTACATTTTAAAGGAAATATGGGGTTATGGTTACACCGAGCAAACCCAGTACCTGCGGGTTTTTGTCGCACAACTGCGTAAAAAAATTGAAGACAATCCCTCAAAACCCAAATTGCTAATCACGGTTTCAGGAATTGGCTACCGTTTTGAAAGTTAAAAACCTTACAATACTTCTTTTTTCAATATTTATTATTTGTAAGTAATTCATATAGATTCGTTTAATATTGGTTGTTTTTCAATAAAAACAATACATCCTTTTTATTTTTCGGTTAATATTGCAGTTTTTAAAATTGCATATGAAATCGTTTTACACCATTGCGCTGCTCGCGCTTTCAAATACGTTTATGACTTTTGCCTGGTATGGTCACCTTAAATTTAAGGAGATGAAGTGGTTTGAAACACTCCCGCTTGTGGGAGTTGTACTGATTAGCTGGGGAATCGCACTTTTCGAATATTTTTTCCAGGTTCCGGCAAACAGAATTGGTTTCAAAGAAAACGGCGGTCCGTTTACACTTGTCGAACTGAAAGTAATTCAGGAAGTTATCACGTTGGTGGTATTTATGGTTTTTTCGCTGATGTTTTTTAAAAACGAAACTTTCAGGTTAAATCATCTTATCGGTTTTGTTTTTCTTGTGCTGGCGGTTTATTTCATATTTAAGAAATAATGCAAAATGACATCCGAAGAATCCATAGAAAAATTCAAAAACCGTGTTCGGGAACTTGAGCAGCAGGTTTCTGAATTAAAATATGGAGAGAACGACCTGAAATTGAAGCTCGAAGAAGAAGCTGAAAAGCGCCGGTTTTACCAGCTCGTGGCCGATTTTACCTTTGGATGGGAACTTTGGTTTGACCCTACCGGCAGTATAAAATACTGTTCTCCCTCATGTTTCGACCTTACAGGTTTTACGGCAAACCAAATCATTTCCTTGGGTAATATTTCTGAGCTGCTTGTGTATCAGTCCGACAGGCAAAAATTTAATGCCTTTTTGGAGCAGTCATTAAATCAAACACTTGTTAACCAAACGCTCGAATTCAGAATGCTTACACGAACAAAACAGTTGCGCTGGTGCATGTTAAATGTACGTGGAGTGTATGATAAGCAAGGTAAATACATGGGAATCAGAGCGTCGGTTGACGATGTAACCCGGTTAAAAAGAGCGATGGGGCAGATTCATGAAATGGAAACCGCCAAGGAACTTGAAAACCGCACACGGCAAAGGTTGCAAACCGAACTCAATGTAAAAGACCGTGAACTGGTTTCGTTTTTATTACAGCTTTCGCAGAAAAACGAGTTGCTCTCAACTGTAAAAAACCAGCTGCAATTACTCGAAAGCAGCGGAAGCGCAAAAAATCCAAAAATTGTGGGGCAGTTGATAGCATTGCTTGGAAAACAGGAAAAATCTGTCGATTGGTCGTTGATTGAAAATGAACTTGAAAAAGTTCATCCGGGATTTTTAACCAGATTGTATGCCAAACATCCGGTTATTTCGCTTAAGGACAAAAGATTGTGTGGTTATATGAAGTTGGGGTTAACCAGTCGCGAAATTGCCGGATTACTAAATATTACAGCAAAAAGTGTTGAAATTGCCCGTATCAGGTTAAGGAAAAAACTAAAACTGTCAACAGAAATACGACTTGCTAATTATCTAAGTCAGCTCTGATTGTAGGTATTATTAAAATGTGAATTTTAAAATTGTTATGTTATTATAAATTATTAATTCATTGTTATATATCAATTTAAATATATAAATGTAATGTATGTGTTTGTCTTTATAATGTTAATGTAAGGTATTTAATTAGTGATGAAATATTTAAATTAAATACATTTGGACATTCATTATTTGAGTAAAACATGCAAACACTTAATTCACTATCCAACTACAGAAATTTATTTGATGAAGAAATTGGCCAGCTAATTCACCAGGGTTGCTCCTCCACCGATTGGAATCTGGTTCAGGTTTCAGAAGATTTTATTCCCGACAACATTGAAAACACAAAATTCAGCGGTCATATAAAACTAAACAGTTTTAACGGAAGTGTTAATCTTGTGGGTGGAATCACTTTTAAAACAGGTATCTACAACGCCTGGCTGCACAATTGTGAGGTTGGTAAAAACGCGCTTATCCATAATGTGCGAAGCTACATTGCCAACTATAAAATTGGCGAGAACGTTGTAATCCATAATATTACAACACTTGCTGTTGATGGCGAAAGTACTTTTGGGAACGGAGTTCATGTGGAAGCCATTAATGAAGGTGGAGGCCGCGATATTCCTATTTATGATTACTTATCGGCACATGTGGCGTACATCATGAGTTTGTACAGGCATCGGCAAAAATTGGTTGCCGGATTAAAAAAAATGGTTGCCGATTATGCCGAAGTGGTAAAAAGTAACCAGGGCATAATTGGAGCTGGTTCAAAAATTCTGAATACAAATACTTTACTGAACATTAAAACCGGGCCAGCCACAGTAATTGATGGTGCCAAGAAACTAAAGAATGGCAGCATCAACAGCAATTTTGAAGCGCCGGTTACCATTGGCGAAGGTGTGATTATGGAGAACTTTATTGTGAGTTCGGGCTCAAAAATTACCGATGCCACACTGGTTTCCAACTGTTTTATTGGTCAAGGCTGTTTTTTGGATAAACATTATTCGGCTGTAAATTCGCTCTTTTTTGCCAATTGTCAGGGCTTTCATGGCGAGGCGTGCTCCATTTTTGCAGGTCCTTATACAGTAACCCACCACAAATCCACGCTGCTGATTGCCGGTATGTTTTCGTTTCTGAATGCTGGCAGCGGCTCGAACCAAAGCAATCACATGTACAAACTGGGTCCCATTCACCAGGGAATTATGGAGCGCGGCAGTAAAACCACCAGCGATTCGTATTTGCTGTGGCCATCGCGCATCGGGGCATTTTCGCTCGTGATGGGGCGACATTACAAACACTGCGATACCACCGATTTTCCGTTTTCCTATTTAATTGAAAGCAACGATGAAAGTATTCTCGTACCCGCCATCAACCTGAAAAGTATCGGCACTATCCGCGATACACAAAAATGGCCCGGGCGTGACACGCGTACCGACTCCAACCTGCTCGATTACATTAATTTCAACCTGTTGAGTCCTTATACAATTCACAAAATGATGAAAGGACGGAAAAAGCTGATAGCCATTCGTGAAACTTCTGGCGACCAGGCCAGCAGTTACAGTTACGATAAAATGAAAATCGAAAACCGGGCGCTCGAACGCGGAATTTCGCTTTATACCATGGCTATCTGGAAATTTCTTGGCAACTCGTTGATTACAAGGTTGCAGAATGGAAGATTTAAAAATGTGGATGATGTGAGAAAAGCGCTTCAGCCCGATTCTCCTGTGGGTAAAGGATATTGGGTTGATATTTCAGGTTTGATATGTCCATGGGAAGCGCTCGACAAGATTCTTCTGGCCATCGAGAATGGCGACATCACTTCTCTCGAAGAAGTAAACTCAGCTTTATCAGTGCTTCATAAAAACTATTACAACTACGAGTGGACCTGGGCTGCCGATGTTTTAGCCGAATTTTACGGAAAGGAAATCAGCCGTTTCACCACCGACGATGTAATTCAGGTTGTTGAAAACTGGAAACGCAGTGTGCTCGATATGGATAAATTTCTGTATGAGGATGCCAAAAAAGAATTTTCAATGAGCAAAATGACAGGATTTGGCGTTGACGGAACCAATGGTGCCCGTGAAGAGGATTTTACCCAGGTTCGTGGCGAATTCGACAACAATGCGACCGTTTTGGTGATCAAAAACCACATGGAAAAAAAGGAAAAACTTGGCAACGAAATCATCAGCCAGATGCAAGTACTCAAATCTCATAGTCTCATTTCTTAAATCTCAATACTCAGAAACATGTGTGGAATCGTAGGATATATTGGTAATAAAGAAGCATTTTTCGTCATCATAAAAGGGTTGAAATTGCTCGAATACAGAGGTTACGACTCAGCTGGCGTTGCGCTGCAAAACGGCACACTCGAAGTATATAAAAAGAAAGGAAAAGTTGCGGAACTGGAAGCTTTTGTGATGGAACAAAAACACGACGGAGCAATCGGGATTGGCCATACCCGCTGGGCTACACATGGCGAACCCAACGATATGAATGCACACCCGCACACATCGATGCACGGGCTTTTTACCATCGTGCACAACGGGATTATCGAAAACTATGCAAAGCTGAAAACCGACCTTACCGAACAGGGATATGTTTTCAGTAGTCAGACCGATACCGAAGTACTTGCCAACCTTATCGAATTTATTTACCGGCAGGACGAAGCCATTAACGCCGAAATGGCGGTGCAGCTGGCGCTTTCAAAAGTGGTTGGTGCATACGGAATTGCAGTGTTGTGCAGTGCCGAAAACGACAAAATGATTGTTGCCCGGAAGGGTAGTCCGCTGGTGGTTGGTTTGGGCAATGGCGAATATTTTGTAGCCAGCGATGCCTCGCCTATTATTGAATTTACTAACCAGGTGGTTTACCTCAACGACGAAGATATCGCCGTAATTAAACGCGATAGTTTTACATTGAAAAATGTGCGGAACACCCCGGTTTCGCTGAAAATAAGTCACCTCAATCTCGAAATCGGCGAACTCGAAAAAGGTGGTTTCGAACATTTTATGCTGAAAGAGATTCACGAACAACCCCGCACGATTGAAGAAACTTTTCGCGGCAGGTTGCGCTCCGACGAGTCGGAAATTGTACTGGGCGGACTCATCAATATTTTCCCAAAAATTGTAAAGGCCGAAAGGATAATCATCATTGGCTGTGGCACTTCGTGGCATGCCGCGCTCATTGGCGAATACCTCCTTGAAGAATATGCACAAATTCCGGTGGAGGTGGAATATGCCTCAGAATTTCGTTACCGCAAACCTGTGATTCGACCCACCGATGTGGTGATACTCATTAGTCAGAGCGGCGAAACCGCCGACACGCTGGCCGCGCTGCACCTGGCAAAAGAGAAAGGTGCGACCGTGCTGGGCATTTGTAATGTGGTTGGTTCAACACTGGCACGCGAAACCGATGCGGGTGTTTTTACCCACGCAGGAGTTGAAATCGGTGTGGCTTCAACAAAAGCTTTTACCGCGCAGGTTACAGTGCTCACCATGTTTGCGCTGAAACTTGCCCGTGAGCGCAAAACCATCAGCGCTGAGGATTACAGTTTGCTGGTGCGCGAACTGTCGCAGATTCCTGAAAAAGGCCGGCTGATTCTGCAAAGCAACGACAAAATAAAGGCGATTGCCGAAAAATACAAAGATGCAGTGAATGCGTTGTATTTGGGGCGTGGCTATCTTTTCCCGGTAGCATTGGAAGGCGCGCTCAAACTCAAGGAAATTTCGTACATCCATGCCGAAGGTTATGCTGCCGGCGAAATGAAACACGGCCCCATTGCGCTTGTCGACGACAATCTGCCGGTGATTGTGGTGGCGCCACAGGACGACTATTACGAAAAAATTGTGAGTAATATTCAGGAGGTAAAGGCGCGCCGCGGAAATGTAATTGCCATTGTTACCGAAGGCGATAAAGTATTAAAGGAAATGGTTACCGATTTTATTGAAATACCTGCTTCGCACCCGGCGGTAGCACCGCTGCTTACGGTTATTCCACTCCAGTTGCTGGCTTATCATATTGCCTTGATGAAAGGCTGCAACGTTGACCAGCCGCGGAATCTGGCAAAGAGTGTTACAGTTGAGTAAAAAATTTATCTTTGCACCCTGAATTTTTAAACTCGAAAATTATGAAGGCATATGTATTCCCTGGACAGGGAGCACAATACCCCGGAATGGGGAAAGATTTGTACGATAACTCGGCTGAATCCCGCGTGATGTTTGAAAAAGCAAACGAAATTCTGGGTTTCGATATCACAAAAATAATGTTTGAAGGTACCGTTGACGACCTGAAAGAAACAAAGGTGACACAACCTGCAATTTTCCTTCACTCTGTAATTCTTGCCAAAACTGTAAAAGATTTTCAGCCCGAAATGGTTGCAGGCCACTCACTTGGCGAGTTTTCAGCATTGGTTGCCAATGGTGCACTCACTTTCGAAGATGGACTAGCGCTGGTTTCGAAACGTGCACAGGCTATGCAAAAAGCCTGCGAAATGCAACCATCGACAATGGCGGCAATTGTGGGTTGCGACGATACTATTGTTGAAGAAGTTTGTGCCGAAGTGGAGGATGTTGTGGTTCCTGCTAATTATAACTGTCCCGGCCAATTGGTGATTTCAGGCTCTTTCGCTGGTATCGATAAAGCTTGCGAAATGCTCACTGCCCGCGGTGCAAAACGTGCACTTAAATTAGTTGTGGGTGGCGCTTTCCATTCGCCGCTCATGGAACCTGCACGCGAAGAACTGGCTGCTGCCATTGAAGCTACAAAATTCAGCACGCCGGTTTGCCCGGTTTTCCAAAATGTAAATGCACAACCGACTTCCAACCCCGAAGTGATTAAGCAAAACCTGATTGCGCAATTAACTGCCCCGGTAAAATGGACACAAACTGTGCAGAATATGATTACTGCCGGTGCAACTTCGTTTACCGAAATCGGCCCGGGTAAAGTGTTGCAGGGATTGATTAAGAAAGTGGATAAAGATATGCCAGCCGAAAGTATCGGGAACTTTCAGGCTTAAAAATTGATATAAAAAAACCGGGCAATCACCCGGTTTTTTTATGTCGTTTTATGATAATTTTCCTTCCATTTCTTTCTTTTGAAGCAACCTGTAAATCGTCGATTTTCCAACGCCAAGTTTACTCGATACCAAACGTACGTTGTGGTTGTATTTATTCAGAAAGTGTTTAATGATTTCGTGGTTATATTCGTCGAGCGTTTTTTCCGATGCCAGCAGGTTCTGCACACTGTTGTCAATGTTCATATTCAGGTGATTGGCTTTTATCACATTTTTGTTGGCCATCACACACGAAAGTTCCATTACTGCTTTTAGTTCTCTTATATTTCCTGGGAAATGATACGCCAGTAATAATTTTCGGGCTTCTTCAGAAATTTCTTTTGGCTCCATGTCGTTTTCCCTGCAAAACTCATCAACAAAATATTTTGCAAGCAGAATAATATCATTGCCACGCTCGCGCAGTGGTGGTAATTCAATCGGCAAACCCAGTAAGCGATAATACAGGTCTTTTCTGAATTTTCCTTCGGCAATTAAGTTGGCCAGGTTTTTATGTGTGGCAGTAATAATGCGCACATCCAGCGGAATGGTTTCATTTCCACCCAATCTAACGAGTTCACGTTCCTGAATTACCCGCAACAGTTTTGCCTGCAACCCGAAATCGAGGTCGGCAATTTCGTCAAGAAAAAGTGTACCTCCGTTGGCTTGCTCAAACTTCCCGATTTTTCGTACTTCTGCGCCCGTAAATGCGCCTTTTTCGTGGCCAA
>DPCJ01000155.1 GCA_003516705.1 Prolixibacteraceae bacterium
TCCTGTCGATGTAGTTTACATAAATCACACTATCGGGCGTCAGTAAAACACGGCCAACGGGTATGTTCAGTTTTGTAATGGAGGCTAATATTTTTTCGTCTCTGATTGCTTTTAAACTGATGCGGAAAGAGGCCCGCATCTGGCTGTTCGAGAACTGGCAGTTGATGCGCCCAATGTTCAGGTAATCGTACGAAAGGCCTGTATTTTCAATGTTTTTAAGTAGTTTGGCTGCACCGATGGGTTTTATGTTTGCAGTTTTAANNACTGTTTTGCCTCATCGAGTTTGTTCAGCATAAAAAGTATATCGCCATAATGTTCAAACATCACGGCGCTTATTTCGGTGCTGTTTTTTATGGCCGATTCCATGTAAAATTTAGCCAGTGTGTAGTTGCCTTTCTTAAACAAAACCCAGGCATAAGTATCGAGGTAAGTTGCATTATCGGGGAAACGTTCGATTACTTTTCCGCTCATGCGTTCGGCTTTATCGAGGTCGCGGCCAACCAGCGAGAGGTAGTACGCGTAATTGTTGAGTCCCACATAATTGTCGGGGCTGAGTTCAACCGAACGGTCGAAGAGTTTAAAAGCTTCGTCAACCTGGTTTAATTTGTACAGCGCCTCTCCTTTCAGCATCAGAAACTGGCCTTTTAAAGGCTGGTTATCCACAATAAAATCCATTCCCTCGTCTAAAATCACAATGGCTTCATCGTATTTTTCAAGCTGAATGCAGGCCACACCGTCAAGTAGGTAAACGCTGGGCTGGTTGGGGTACAAACCGGCTGCCTTTTGTCCGTGCTCGTGCAATGCTGACCAATCCTGCAAATCGTTGTCGATAAACAGTAGTCGCTCCCAAAGCATAAAATCGTTGTTGCCGCCTTCAATGGCATTCAACAACGCTACCCTGCCCTCTTTCAATTGTCCTTTCCTGAGCAGGTAATCGGCCTGAATGGTATAAACCATCGCGTCGCCGGGGTGGTTTTCGAGCAAAACCTGTATCAATTCTGCTTCGCGTTCATCCGTCAGTTTCGCTTCGTCGCGATTCGAAACCAGCATCATGTACAACTGCATTTTGGTTTGCAGCTCCACGTTTTTGCTTTCGAAACCCTTTTTTGTTTCGGCAAACGACTTTTCAGCATCATTGTTTTCGAGGTAATAATTGGCCAACGAAAAATGCACAAACCCGCTTTCCGGGTCAATTTGGAGTATTTTATTATAATATTTCAGCGCATTTTCGCTGTCGCCCACACTTTGGTACAAATCGGCCATCAGCCCGTAATACCGGGGTTGTGACGGGTCGCTCTGAATGAGTTTTTCGATTTCGGCAAAAGCTTTTTCGGGTTGTTTGTTCAATACATACAACTCCTGAATAGCCACCGAAATCTGGTCGTTGATCCCGGTTTTTGTCTCCAGTTGCCGGTAAGCTTCAATGGCTTCGGGGTATTTTTGCGCATTGGTGAGCATCAGCGCTTTTGAGTAGAGAAATTCAAGATTTTCGGGGTCCGATTTTACAAGTTCGGTATAAAGTACTGCAGCCTCGTCGAACTTGCGGGTTTGCTGATAAATCTGGGCAAGCAGCTGTTTGTACCAGCTGTTTCCGGGGTTAATTTCGATGGCTTTTTCGAGCAGCAGCGATGCGCTTGTAAAATCTTTATTCGTGGCATGAATATCGGCCAGTTCGTACATTGCAGCCGATGATTTCGGATCGATTTCAAGACAACTTGATAACAGTTGCACTGCATTTTGCGGGTTGCCCAACATGCGCTGTTTTAAAGCTTCGGAAAACAGAAAGTCGAATTCCATCTGCTTTTTCTCACCATTTACCAGTTGCTGCTGCTGTTCCACAGCCGCTACAACCACTTGTTGTTCAGTAATTTTTTTACTTCCGCCGCACGAAACAAGCATGGCAGCCAACACGGCTGCACCTAACATTTTATTTATAATCTTCATCATTTTTTACTTTTTACCGGTGTGGCCAAATCCGCCTTCACCTCTCGCTGTATCTTCGAGCTTCTCCACCAAATTCCACTGCACAGTTTCGTGCGAGGCAACAACCATCTGGCAAATCCGCTCTCCGTTTTCAATAACAAACTCTTCGGCTGAAAGGTTAATTAAAATAATGCCTATTTCGCCGCGATAGTCGGCATCGATGGTTCCCGGCGAGTTAAGTACTGTAATCCCCTTTTTCAAAGCCAGTCCGCTGCGGGGCCTGATTTGTGCCTCGTAACCTTCGGGCAATTCGATATAAAGCCCGGTTGGAATGAGTTTTCGCTCCATTGGTTTTAAAACCACCGGTGCGTTTAAACTTGCCCTGAGATCCATCCCTGCCGAAAGTTTTGTACTATATGCCGGCAATTCGTTATCCGATTTGTTTACTATTTTAATTTCCATTGAACAGCCCAAATTTTTTGAGAACCGCAAAGATATTGAAATATAGATAGATTGAAAATTAAAAAAACGTAATGGCTTGTGATTCTGTTCTCAAATCAGCTGTTTACACAAACATCAGGCTTGTCGAAATTTCATCAGAAACAAACCAGCCTTTTGGCGTGAGTGTAAATGTTTCTCCGGTTTGAACCGCCAGCCCCGAACGCAGGTATTTTTTGATATTCTCCTGAAAATAAACAGCTTTCTCCTCTCCGTATTGGTTTTGTATTTCACTGACCGAAACGCCCCACATGGTACGGATGCGCGTTAAAACGTACTCGTTGTAGCGGTTGGCATCGGTAAGTATTTCTTCTTCTGAAAAGGCTTCATTCAGTGTTGTGGCTTTGATGTATTTTTCGGCGTGCGACACGTTCCATCTGCGCGAAACACCATTAAACGAGTGTGCCGACGGTCCGAGACCAAGGTATTTTTTCCCGGTCCAGTAGGAAGTATTGTGCTTTGAGTACATCCCGTTTCGGGCAAAATTTGATATTTCGTAATGTTCAAATCCGTTTTCGCGGGCCATTTCCACCAGTGTTTCAAACTGGCTGATGCTTTCGGTTTCGGTAAGCTGTTTCAGTGTGCCTTTTTTCAGCCAGGTGTTGAATGGCGTTCCTTCGTGGTAAGTAAGGTGGTAGGCCGAAAGATGCGTAACCGGCAGGCTGAAAACTTTTTGCAAATCGGCTTTCCATTGCCGGTTGGTTAACCCGGGCAAGCCATAAATAAAATCAACACTGATGTCGTTGAATCCTGTGGAAACTGCATTTTCAATTGCTTCCACTGCCTGACCGGAATCGTGGCGGCGGTTCATTTTTTTGAGCAGTTCATCCTGAAACGACTGGATTCCGATGCTCAACCGGCGGACTCCGGCGTTGTAAACCTGTTGTAAATAGCTTGTTGTAAGGTCATCGGGGTTGGCTTCGAGCGTGATTTCAAGCCCAGATGAAATTAAAAAGTGACTGCGAACAAAACTGATGATTTCGCTTAAATCCTGTTCTGAAAGTACTGATGGTGTTCCGCCACCAAAATAGAGTGTTTCCACTGTTTCTCCCCCGAGATAATCAGCACGGAGCTGCATTTCGGTTTTCAACGCCTGCAGGTACCTGCCAAGAAGTGAAGTGTTTACTGTTTTGTAAAAATCGCAGTAATAGCACTTTTGCCTGCAAAACGGAATATGAATATAAATACCTGCCATTGTAATTTTTATGTAACCGAAGTTCGCAGAATGTATCGTCAAAAAAGTGTAATATTGCGGTGTCCAGCGCGTAAATACTGACATTTCGCTGCATTTCGGGCTCACTGAAAAACAAAAAAATGAAACTGCTTTACTTTTGGAAACCTTTGTTGTGGCTTGCCATTATTTGTTATGCACTGTTTGTGCCAGCCAGCAACTTACCGGTGAAACCATTTCTGAATATTCCCCATTTCGACAAAATGGTACATTTTACGCTGTTCTTTGTATTTTGTGTTTTCCTTTTACGCCCTTTTAAAAAGCTGAAAACGTCGTACTATTTCTGGGCCCCCGCCATTTCTGTTGCCTTGAGTGCATTGCTCGAATTCAGTCAGCGTATTGTAACTCCCTCACGCGCCAGTGATTTTTACGATTTTCTTGCCAATGCCACCGGTGTACTTGTCGCCACGCTGTTTTTCAGGCTGTTTGTTGTAAACCGCCCATGGGAAAAACTCTTTTAAAGTTTAATAAAATCCTCGTATTTATCAATATCGCTGCTTACAATGGCCAGCGTGGTGTCTTTATAAAACGAACAGATTTGTTTCCGCAACGCATCGTACTGACTATGAACAGGGCACAACGGTTTCGTTGGGTCGTGAGTTTTGCATGGTTCGAGCGTAATAAGACAGTTGGTAAAAAACTCTTCGCCATCCACTTTGGTTACAATGTCCCAAAGCGTAATGTTTTCGGGCTTTTTGCCCAACGAAAACCCGCCGTTTGGTCCTTTTGTTGAAACCAATAATTTCTGTTTTACCAGATTTTGCAAAATTTTTCCAAGGAATGGCGACGATAAACCAAGGTCTTCCGAAATCTTTTTAATCCCGATTCGGTGGTCTTGTTCCGAATATTTTCCGAGATAAATGAGCGCTCTGAGCGCGTACTTACAGGTGTTCGATAACATATGCTATTTATTTAAATTTATTTTCCAGGTTTCGCTGAATGAATGTTTTGCAAACTGCGGAAACTCTTTCTCATTCCCTAAAATCGCGGGGTTGAGTTTTGCCAGTTTGTTTTTCAAATTTCCATTTACAATATCGAGGTTTTGTCGTTTTTTCAGCGCCCACCCCATTACTTTCATTCCGGCATTCCAACTAAAATCACTCAGGTTTTGTTCAACTGCCCTTTTACGGTTAAGCAATAGCAAATCGTGCAACGGAATTTTAACCGGGCAAACTTCAGTACAGGCACCGCAAACCGTGCAGGCAAAACTAAGGTGATTGTATTCGTCAAACCCTTTCAAAAAAGGAGTAATCACCGAACCGATCGGGCCGCTGTAGGTGGTGTTGTACGTATATCCGCCCACATTTTTGTAAATAGGACAAGCGTTGAGACAAGCGCCGCAACGGATGCACTTTAGCGCTTTGTAATGTTCCTCTTCGGCTGCGATGGCCGAACGGTTGTTATCGAGCAAAACCACCACCATTTTTTCGGGTCCGTTGGCTTCGCCGGGTTTTCGGGGCCCGGTAATCAACGAGTTGTAAACAGTAAGCTGCTGCCCCGTTCCAAGAGCGGCAAGCAGCGGTAAAAACAACGGCAAATGTTTTACCGAAGGCAATATTTTTTCGATTCCGGCAATGACAATATGCACTTTCGGAAAAGCCACCGACATAAAACCATTTCCTTCGTTTTCGGTAAGCAGAATTCCACCTACATCGGCCACCAGAAAGTTGGCTCCCGAAATACCAACCTGTGCCGAAGTAAATTTTTCGCGTAGCACCCCGCGCACAAAACGTGTGATTTCCTGAGGCGTTGAACCGGGTCTCAGGTTAAATTTCCGTGCAAAAAGCTCTGCCACATCTTCCTTTGATTTGTGCATGGCAGGCGTGAGAATGTGATAAGGTTTTTCGCCGGCCACCTGAACAATAAACTCGCCCAGGTCGGTTTCAACGGGTTCGACATGATTTTTTTCGAGGTTTTCGTTGAGCTCAAGCTCTTCCGAAATCATCGATTTGCTTTTTACGAGCATTTCGGCTCCGGATTCTTTCACAACCCTGATAATTTCAGCCACTGCTTCTTCGCCGGTGCGCGCCCAAATTACCTGAATGTTGTTTTTCAGCGCATTTTTCTCAAAAGTTTTGAGGTGTTCAGCCAGATTACCAACCACTGTGTCTTTTACAAACGAGGCTCTTTTTTTGGCTAAGTCAAGGTTTTGATAACGCTGTTTACCTTTTGCAACTGACTCGTCGTATCTCGAAATATTAAAATTGATTGTTTTCCGGTGTTTCCGGTCGAAAGCGATTTTCGAATCTTCAATAAATATGTCTTTTAGTTTCGACATTTATTTTTTTAGTGGAATATTTGCCACGCGAAGTGCATGTCGGCCACCTTCGAATTCAGCATTGAAGTACGCTTCTACAATGGCAATGGCTTGTTCGTTGGTGGTAAAACGGCCGGGAATGGCGCAAATATTAGCATTGTTATGCTGTTTGGCAAGGGCTGCTATTTCGGGTATCCAGCAGGTTGCCGAACGTACGTTCGGGTGTTTATTGGCCGCAATACTAATTCCCTGACCACTGCCGCAAAAGGTAATTCCAATTTCGTACTCGCCTTTATCGATGGCATCGCCAATGGCATGTGCAAACACTGTGTAATCGACACTTTCAGCAGAATAACAACCAAAATCATGATAAGCAATTCCTTTTTCGGTTAACCAGGCAAGCACGGCTTGTTTTCTTTCGAAACCGGCATGGTCGGATGCAACAGCAATAACTTTATCTTTTAAATTTTCCATCATCACAAAATTAATACTTTTTGGTACTTAACTCTTTTTATTCGTTTTAAATAAGCTTTTTAAATCATTTTTCTCGAAAGTAAAAACCAGCGCGGCAAACAGGCCAATCAACACTGTTCCAATGGCATATTTTACCAACTGCTGCATCGAAACAAACATCATTGAAACAAAATAAAGCGCTAGCGCCACAGCGAAATAGATTCCTATACGTTTCAGGTTGTAAGGAACCGGATAATATTTTTGCCCGAGAAAATACGAAATGGCGAGCACAACCATGTAGCTGGTGAGCAGCGCCACAGCCGAACCCATGTAACCATAAAACGGAATAAGCAGAAAATTGAGCGAAACGGCAACCACCATTTCTACAAGGCTTTGCCAGGCTCCGTATCGCGTGCGGTCGGTAATTTTATACCAGAGCGATTGTGTAAAATACATACCGTAAATCAGGTTGGCAATCAAAATTATGGGAACAACTTTTAATCCCGAGTGGTATTCTTTATCTATTAAAATTTTTAGAAAATCGATATAAACAGTCATTCCGAGGAAAATAAACAATCCGAAAATGACGAAGTATTTCATGATTTTGGCGTACATCAGCGGGTCTTCTTTTGAATTTCCGCGGGCAAAAAAGAACGGCTCAAACGCATATCTGAATGCCTGGATAAACATGTTCATTAAAACCGCCATTTTGAAATTAGCACCGTAAATACCAAGTTGTTCCATGGGTTGCTGTGATTCGGGAATTAAAAATGGTATCAGAATTTTATCGATTCCCTGGCTCGTCATCCCTGCAATACCCACAATCAGAATAGGAAAACCATAATTCAGCAGCTTTTTCAGAATGGCCATATCAAACTGAAAATGAATTTTTAACATGTCAGGTATCAACAAAAACAAAGTAATAAATGAAGCCAGCAGGTTGGAAATAAAAACGTACCCCACTCCTATTTCGGGCGAATAAATATAATTTACCCACGAGTCGGGATTATTTTCAACGAGCCATGGACAAAGCGTTAAAAAGAAAAGGTTAAAACCAATATTGAAGGCAATGCTAACCAGTTTTATAAATGCAAATTTAATGGGTCGTTTTTCGACTCGAATCCATGCAAACGGAATGGCGGTAAACGCATCGATAGCCAGAATAATAGCGAACCATACAATATATTCAGGATGTTCGGGGTATTGAATGAGTGCAGCAACCGGATTTTTCAGCAGAATAAAAGCAAACAGAAACAATACCGAGGTTGTAAAAACCGAAATAAGCGCAGTGGAATAAATCTTTCCCGGATTCTCACTTTTCGAGGCAAACCTGAAAAATGAGGTTTCCATTCCGTAGGTTAAAATTACTAGGAAAATAGCCACATACGAGTAAAGATTGGTCATTACACCAAATTCTCCTGTGAGAAAAATATAGGAATAATAGGGAGTCAGACACCAGTTGAGCACCCTGCCCAGAATGCTGCTTAAACCGTAAATAGCCGTGTCGCCTGCCAGTTTTTTATAGGTACTCAAAATTGATGGTATTTTTGAGCAAAGATAAAATTCAAATCATAACATCTTAATCAACCATTTACGTTTTTGTTATTGAAATTCTGTTCAAAGCTTTTTATATTAATTTTGCTATCAGAAAAATTAATTTAGCATCTGATGAAACCCGTTACTTTCCCGTTAATTCTTGTGTTCAGCTTGTTTGTCACTTTTTTCTCATGTTCAAATAAATCATCGAAATCGCGCAAACCTGTCAGTACAATTGTGGTTTCGCCACAAAAGAGCAACTATGTTTTTGGCGACAAAATTTCTTTAAATGTTAAAACCAAAATAAAAAACGGAGATATTGAATCGGTAAAACTTTACATGAATAGCCAATTGCTGATAGAAAGTAAAGAACTCGATTTTACTGTTACTGATGCTGAACTTAAACTGCTTGGAAATAACACTTTAACTGTGGAAGCGGTAAAAACAGACGGGCAAAAAAATTCGCGGTCACAAGTTATCAGTGTTTTTTCCGATGAGCCAGCCCAAAAACTAACTTACCAGGTTATAAAAAATTACCCTCACGCAAAAGAACATTACACACAGGGACTCGAATTTCACAACAACGCTTTGTACGAAGGAACCGGAGAATACGGCACTTCAGGTATATTTAAAAAACGTTACGAAACCGGGGAAATTGACAAAGAGATAAAACTTGAGGATAAATATTTTGGCGAAGGAATCACAATTTTAAACGATAAAATTTATCAGCTTACTTACAAAAACAAAACGGGTTTTGTTTACCAGCTTTCTGACTTTGTATTAATTGACACTTTTACGTTTCACCCGGCTGAAGGCTGGGGTTTAACAAATGACGGTACAAACCTGATTATGAGCGATGGAACACACTTGTTAACCTGGATAAATCCAAACGATTTTTCGGTGGTAAAAACATTGCAGGTTGCCAACAATCGCGGATTAATGACAAATTTAAACGAACTTGAATATGTAAACGGTACCATTTACGCCAATGTTTATACCACCGACATCATTGTTCAGATTGACCCTGAAACCGGAAAAGTAATTTCAGAAATTAACCTCACGGGCATTCTTGATATGTACAAAAAACCCGGTGACAAGATTGATTACTTAAATGGGATTGCTTTTAATGAGAAAACAGCAAACCTGTTTGTAACCGGAAAATACTGGCCAAAAATGTTTGAAATAAAATTAGTTCCTTCAAAATAAAGAGAGATTTTCTCCATATTTTATACGTCCTAAATGTTTATAAGCCAATTCAGTAGCTTCTCTTCCGCGAGGTGTTCGTTTTAAAAATCCTTCTTTTATAAGAAAAGGTTCATATACTTCTTCAATAGTCCCGCTGTCCTCTCCCACTGCTGTAGCAATTGTTGTAATTCCAACCGGCCCGCCTTTAAATTTATCGATTATACAAAGTAAAATACGGTTATCCATTTCATCAAGACCGTACTCATCAATATTTAAAGCTTTCAGCGCGTGCTTTGTAATTTCCATATCGATATTGCCGTTGCCTTTTACCTGGGCAAAATCGCGCACACGGCGTAAAAGTGAATTTACAATTCGCGGTGTACCACGGCTGCGAAAAGCAATTTCGCGAGCTGCATCATCAATAATTTTTACATCAAGTATTCCGGCCGAACGTTTTACAATACCCGTTAAAACATCCACATCGTAATATTCCAAATGGGCATTTATTCCAAAACGAGCACGAAGCGGCGATGTTAAAAGTCCCGACCGGGTTGTGGCGCCAATCAGTGTAAACGGGTTTAATTCAAGCTGAATCGACCTCGCACTCGGACCTTTGTCAATCATTATATCGATTCTGAAATCTTCCATTGCCGAATAAAGATATTCTTCAACAATGGGCGATAAACGGTGAATTTCGTCGATAAAAAGTACGTCGTTTGTTTCGAGATTTGTGAGCAGTCCGGCCAAATCTCCTGGTTTATCGAGCACTGGTCCTGAGGTAATTTTAAACCCCACTCCCATTTCGTTTGAAATAATGTTTGAAAGTGTTGTTTTGCCCAGTCCTGGCGGGCCATGCAAAAGAACATGGTCGAGCGCTTCGCCACGCATTTTGGCGGCTTTTACAAAAATTCTGAGGTTTTCAACAATCTGGTTTTGCCCGCTAAAATCGTTGAATTGAAGTGGCCGCAGTTTTTTATCGAGCTCTTTTTCGTTATCAGAATAATTTTCTCCGCGTATGTACAAATCGTTTTGCATTTTTATTCTGTAGCCTGCGGCATGTATTTTTCAATCATTTCAATTAACTGTCTGGCATTAAAAGGCTTAGAAAGATAGTCGTTCATTCCTGCATTAAAACATTTTTCCTTATCGTTATCGTAAGTATTTGCAGTTAAGGCAATAATTGGTACTGGCTTTTCCACATGATTTTCCATTTCAATTTTTCTGATTACCGCGGTAATTTCATAGCCATCCATTTCGGGAAGCATAATATCCATTAAAACCAAGTCGAAAGTGTTATTTTTGAATAAATCGATGGCCTGAGAACCGGTAACAGCAGCTAAAATTTCGCAGTCTAATTTTTTAAGGTTAAACATCACCACCTTTTGGTTCATCAGGTTGTCTTCTACAAGCAGGATTTTCACAAACTATATTATTAATTAATTTTCTTAAACAAATATAAAATCTAATATTGGTTATTATACACTGTTGATAGTTGTTAATTTCTATTTTTCATTTTTTATGAAATTGAATTGAACACTTTTTTTACACTGTTGTAAACATCTTTTTTGATGTTTAATTTGTTATTATGTAAGTCTTTGATTAAAGTTTTAAACACCTGTTAATAGTTAGTTTTATCTTATTTTTTAAGCTTTTAACAAGTGGGTAAACTGTTAATATTTTGGTTTTAAAAACTTAAAAAGAATTGATGTTTTTAAACTTTTAAGGATATATGTATAAACTTTTGAAGAATGCAAATTTTGTTTTAAAAGATTACTTTTGTTTTTTCAGCAGTTTAAAGCAGGTTTATTAACAATACAGTTAATTGTAAATAGCTGAAAATAAATTAAATAATTTTAATGACTAATAATTTTAACATACTTGTTGAAAAACTGAATTCGTTTAAAGCGAAATACTATACTTATCAGTTGCTTCGTGGACTGATTGTATCGCTTTTTTTCATTCTTACGGTTTACACAGCTGTTTCAATTACTGAATATTTTGTTTATTTAAGCCCGTTGGTAAGAAAAACTGTTTTCTTTGGATTTCTGATTTTCAGCATTTTACTTCTCATACAGTTTCTATTTATTCCGTTGCTTAAAATCTTAAATATAATCAGCGCAATGGATTTAAAATCGGTAACGCGGATAATTCAGCAACATTTTTCCGGTATCGATGATAAGCTTTTAAATATTATTGAATTACACTATTTACAAACCGGACAATATTCAAACGAACTTGTATTAGCGAGTATCGACCAAAAAATTGATCAACTCAAAATATTTGATTTTAATGAAGCTGTTCAATTTAAAAATATAAGATATGTTTTTGTTTATCTGATAGTTAGTATATTAATTTCAACAGGAATATTTGTTGCTAACAAGGATGTGTTTTTAGAATCGACTAACAGATTAGTTCATTTTAATACTACATTTTTAAAACCTGCACCATTTAATTTTATCATCGAAAATACTTCGTTACAGGTTAAAAAGGGTGATTCGTTTACTGTAAAAGTTAAAGTTGAAGGCGATGAAATACCTGAAATAGTGTATATTAATATAGAAGGTAATAATTACCTGATGAAATCGGTTGCAGCAGGTAATTTTGAGTACGAACTTGTTTCAGTTATTAACCCTGTGAGGTTTTATTTTACCGATTTAAAATTCGGTTCTGAGCAGTTTAGTTTGCAATTGTTACCAAAACCCGGAATCACTCAATTTAAAACAACTGTTTATCCTCCTGCTTACACGGGGATGCAAAACCAGGTGATTGATAATTTGGGCGATTTGCAGGTTCCGGATGGTACAAGGGTTGAATGGAGTTTTAACGGAATCGACATCGATTCAGTATTTATTGTAATGCAGGATTCCTCACGACTTAATGCCCGAAAAGAGGGCGATACATTTGTGGTTAATTCAACATTTTATAAATCAGCCGGATACAATGTTTTTATTCAAAACAGTATTACCCAACCAGAGTTGGCTTTATCGTATGCAATTGAAGTTGTACCCGATCTTTTTCCGGAAATTGAAGTTACTGAAGTAAAAGATTCACTGCAACTTACCCGATTTTTCTTTAAAGGAACTGTTAGTGACGATTATGGATTTTCAAACCTTAAATTTCATTTTAATATTGAGAATTCTGACTCTGCAATTTCAATTCCAATTGTTCCGTTGCTCACCGACCAGGAATTTTATTTCAGTTTCGATTTTAATGATCTGGAAAAGAAAGAAGGTACAGTATCTTATTATTTCTCTGTTACCGATAATGATGTTGTAAATAATTATAAAACAACAACTTCTGATAATTTTACCTTTCAATTTCCGAATCGCGATGAGATTTTAAAAAATGATAAGGAACAATTTGATGCGCTTGAAGCTAATCTTGAAAAGAGCCGGAAACTTTCGCAGGAAATACAAAAGGATTTGAATAACCTCCAAATGAAAAATATGGATTCGAACCTGTCCGAATGGGAAAAATCGCAGATGGTGAGCGATATTATTTCCAAGCAAAATAAACTCGAACAGTTGTACAATCAGATAAAACAGGACAATGAAAATCTGAATAACTATTTAAATTCATTTAATAATCAAAGCGCTGAAATTCAGGAGAAACAAAAGCAGATTGAAGAATTGTTGGAAGAGGTTTTTACTGATGAATTAAAAAAACTGATGGAAGAGTTTAATAAGCTTGCTGATGAATTTAACAGTCAAAAAATGAATCAGTTAACTGAAGATATGAACCTGACATTTGAAGACCTTGAAAAGCAATTGGAAAGAAATCTGGAAATGCTTAAAAAAATGAAGGTTGAGCAGAAATTGCAGGATATTATTGACCAGGTAAACCAGATAGCAAAAGAAGAGGAAGGACTTGAAAAACAAGTTGAGGAAAGCAAAAATTTTGAACAGCTTCAGGAAGAAGTTACTAAGCACCAGGAAGAAACAAAAGATTTACAAAAGAACCTCGAAGATGCATTGAAGTTGAATGAGGAATTGAAAAAGCCCATGAATTTTGATGAGTTTAAGGAAGAATTTAAAGATGTGAATAACAGCTTTGAGGAAAGTAAAAACGAGCTGAATAAGAAAAACCGAAAAAAATCGGGAGAGAGCATAAAAAACAGTAAAGAAAAGTTGCAAAATCTTGCAT
>DPCJ01000129.1 GCA_003516705.1 Prolixibacteraceae bacterium
CTGATTTTCAGTGCAGTTTTTTATGCGTGTTGATAAAATGGTGTGGCGTTTTCCGTCCTGCCGGGGAAAAAACGCGGATTGGAATCCGCGTCACCCAAGTAAAAAGCCGGACGGTAGTCCGGCTTTATTTTCTGATTTCTTATTTTGATATTTCTTATTCTGATATTTCTTATTCTGTTATTTTCTTAAATCTCAAATAAGGAATAATCAATAAGAAATAATAAATCTACAGAGGAATATTTCCATGTTTTTTAGGTGGATTCGACTTTCGTTTGTTTTGTGTCATTTCTAACGCAGCGATAATTTTGCTGCGTGTGTCGCGCGGAAAAATTATTTCGTCGATATATCCCAGTGAAGCTGCTTTGTAGGGGTTCGCAAATTTATCGCGGTAATCCTGCACTGCAGTTGCCCGTTCATCGTCGGTCATAGCTTTTCTGTAAATTATGTTGATTGCGCCTTCGGGACCCATTACTGCAATTTCGGAAGTAGGATAGGCAAAATTCACATCTGCACCAATGTGTTTACTCGACATTACATCGTAGGCTCCACCATATGCTTTGCGTGTGATAATGGTAATTTTTGCCACCGTGGCTTCAGCAAATGCGTAAAGCAATTTTGCCCCGTGTTTAATAATTCCCCCAAACTCCTGGTTAGTTCCGGGTAAAAATCCGGGCACATCAACAAAAGTTACAAGCGGAATATTAAATGCATCGCAAAAACGCACAAAACGGGCTGCTTTTACTGATGAGTTGATATCGAGTACACCGGCAAGATGCGCCGGCTGGTTGGCCACAATTCCTACTGGTTTTCCGCCAAAACGGGCAAAACCCACAATAATGTTTTGTGCGTACTGTGCCTGAACTTCAAGAAAATGTGCATTATCAATTACCTTTTGAATAATGTCGTGCATATCGTAAGGTTTGTTTGGGTCAGCCGGAACAATATCCTGTAAACTTTCCTCAACACGGTCTGACGGGTCGATAGTAACTTTTACAGGCGGGTCTTCGAGGTTGTTTGATGGCAAAAAGCTGAGTAATTCACGAATCATCATCAGTGTCTGGTCTTCGTCTTTTCCGTTGAAATGAGCAACACCGCTTTTACTGTTGTGGGTAAAAGCACCACCGAGTTCTTCTTTTGTAACTTCTTCGTGAGTAACTGTTTTTATCACTTCCGGCCCTGTTACAAACATGTGGCTTTTTTCATTCACCATAAAAATAAAGTCGGTGAGGGCAGGGGAGTAAACAGCTCCACCGGCACAAGGTCCGAGTATTGCCGAAATTTGAGGGATTACTCCCGATGAAATAACGTTGTTGTAAAAAATATCGGCGTAACCGGCCAGACTTTCAACTCCTTCCTGAATTCTGGCACCGCCCGAATCGTTTAACCCAACCAACGGAGCACCCATTTGTAATGCCAATTTCTGAATCTTTACAATTTTATCGGCATTGGCACGGCTGAGCGAACCTCCAAAAACTGTGAAATCCTGTGCAAAAACATAAATCAACCGCCCCTTTACTTTTCCATATCCCGAAATCAAACCGTCGCCTAAAATGCGATTGTCTTCCATTCCAAAATCATAATTCCGGTGAGTAACCAGTTTGTCGATTTCGACAAAAGTACCTGGATCGAGCAGTTGGCTGATGCGTTCGCGGGCCGATTTTTTTCCGGCAGCATGTTGTTTTTCAATTCTTTCCTGTCCACCACCTGATTCTGCCTGTTTGTTCAGGTCGGTTAAAAGGTCGTATTTTTCTTTTAAATTCATTGTCAGTTTGTTTATTCAAGTTCTACTAAAATCTGATTTCCTTCGATGGTGTCGCCCTCTTTAACACTCACTTTTTTTACTATTCCGTTCATAGGAGCTTTGTATTCGCTTTCCATTTTCATGGCCGAAATTACCACCAGCGTTTGTCCTTCGGTAACTTCTTCTCCTTCGCTTGCAAACACCTTAACTACTTTACCTGGCATAGGCGACATGATTTTTTTATCAGATGAAGCCACACTATTTCCGCCACGATTGAGAAGGTAGCGTGCTTCAGCATCTATAACTTCCACATCAAACTCCTGGTAAAGTGTGTAAGCTGTATATTTTTTTGGTCTTTGGTGAAAGGGCACCAATTCGATATTATAAGAGTGCCCGTTTGCGAGGATTGAAAATGTTCCGTCAGCGGTGTGCATAACATCCACTTTATGAACTTTTCCATCGATATCAATTTCGAGCAAACTTCCATCTTGTTTTATCAAATCAACCCACGAAATGCGGTCACCGATTTTTATTTCAACTGCCATATATTCTGTTTAAAAGTTATTGATGAAATGGTTTTTTTTCCAACGGCTTTGAGGTGGTGCGAATTCATTTTTCAGTTCCTGGGTACTGCTTATTTTGTTCAGGTAATCGATAAATGCGGCAATCACCACCATATCGCTGCAATCTTCGCAACCGTTGTTTTTAGCGAGTTGTTCCTGGTTGTTTTCAATAAAGTGCGTATCGTAATTACCGGCAATAAAATTCTCGTTGTTCATTATTCTTTCAAGATATTTTATTGATGTTTTCACACCGGTTATTTTGTATTCGTACAAAGCCCTGC
>DPCJ01000136.1 GCA_003516705.1 Prolixibacteraceae bacterium
CATAAACAATATGCGTGTGAGAATCGCAAAAACTTGGATAAACCAGCCGGTTGGTACAATCGATTTCAATAAGTACATCGTCGTCGGTGTATTTGTCTTTTAATTCTTCCATTTTTCCATACTCTTCAATTAACTCATCGCGAATTATCAGAAAAGCATTTTTTATGGTTTGTACCCGCTTCATTTCCCTTCCGGCTCTGTACAACAGTGGTTCATCGATGACTTGTACCAGCTCTTTAATATTCTCCAAAAGTATTTTCATCCAAAACGTTTTTGTTAACCAATCAAAAAGTTACGAAAATGATTTGAAAAATCAATATTCATTTTTAAATAAAGTAAAGAAACTTCTTTTAAAAACAGGTCGCTAATGGTCTGAATCAATTATTACTATTTTCGGGAATTGTATTAAACCTGTAAAATTCTGTTTCATGCTGAAAAAGGTTCCTCACACTTATGTTATTGTTTTTGGTCTGATTATTATTTGCGGTGCTTTAACCTGGATTATTCCGGGTGGTGAATTTAAAAGGGAAACTGTTGTTGTGAATGGCATTCCGAGAGAAGTAATTCAAAATAATTCGTTTCAGTTTACCGAAAGCAATTTGCAAACATGGCAGGTGTTTTCGGCTTTTTTTGAAGGATTTGTTAAAACTTCAAATATCATTGCGTTTATATTAATGATTGGAGGCGCATTCTGGATTTTGAATGAAAGCAAATCGATTGATTTGGGTATTTATCGTTTCCTCACCAGCGCAAAAAAATGGGAGAAATCAAAATTAATGAAACGAATAGGGGTTAATAATATCATTTTAACTGCCATCATGTTCATTTTTAGTCTTTTTGGGGCAATATTCGGAATGAGTGAAGAAACCATTGCATTTACCATCATTTTTGTGCCATTGGCAATTTCGATGGGTTATGATTCAATTGTAGGAGTTTCACTTTGTTTTGTGGCTGCTGCATTGGGATTTGCCGGTGCCTTTTTAAATCCTTTCACTGTGGGAATAGCCCAGGGATTGTCAAACCTGCCTTTATTTTCGGGTATTGAATACCGCATTTTCATGTGGGCGACAATTAGTATTGTTGGCTTTGCCTACATTTTAAGATACGCAGCAAAGATTCGTACTAATCCTAATAAATCAATTGTTTATGATGATGATAAGTACTGGAGGGCAAGAAATAACGAATCAGATACGGATTTTAGTTTCTATGTTCCGCGCTCAGCCTGGATTTCGTTTGTTTTGCTTTCTGTCGCACTGATTTTATTTGCTTTTTACTACCCAATCACTGTGCTGAAACTGGGCAACAGTAAAATTACATTTCCAGCAGTACCTATTTCTTCAGCAATCTTTTTTATTAGCGGAATTCTTGCACTTCGAAAAACAGTTCATTTTTATATTCTTGTATTACTGTCGTTTACAGTTATTTTCCTGATTGTTGGTGTAATGGGATACGACTGGTATGTAATGGAAATTGCATCACTGTTTTTAGCGCTGGGAATAGTATCCGGGATTGCAATGGGGAAAACACCCAACGAATTAACCCGTTCGTTTATCGAAGGAGCCAAAGACATTCTTCCGGCTGCAATGGTTGTTGGACTGGCCGGAGGTATTGTTGTAATTCTTGAGGAAGGGAAAATAATTGACACCTTACTTTATTACGCATCTCGATCAATGAGCGATTTGGGCAGAGTGGGATCAGTATCTATAATGTATTTGATACAGAATTTTTTAAATATTTTTATTCCCAGTGGCTCAAGCAAAGCAGCACTAACAATGCCTATGATGTCGCAGTTTTCAGATTTGATAGGCATTTCGAGACAGGCGACAGTTGTTGCTTTTCAACTTGGTGATGGAATTACAAATATGATAACACCTGTTTCGGGAGTATTAATTGGGGTACTCGGGGTAGCGCGTATTCCGTATGAGAAATGGGTTAAATGGGTATTCCCTTTGATTTTGATTCTATTTGTATTGGGGTTTTTGCTACTGCTTCCTACTGTTTTAATTCAACTAAACGGCTTTTAAAAAAGAAGAAGCTGCACCAATCGATACAGCTTCTTCCTTAATAAATATTTCGAAATTTTACTTACCGTCCATTTCGAGAATTTTAAACTCTGTTCTACGATTTTGACGATGAACTTCGTCGGTACATTCAACTCCATTTTTACAATGATTTACCAATTGCGATTCGCCGTACCCTTTGGCGATAATTCTGTCTTTTCCAATTCCGTTGTTGATAATATAACCAACTGCAGAATCAGACCTTTTCTGNNTGTGAACCCAATTCAACTTTCCAGCTTGGATTATCTTTCATAATTGCAATCAGCTTATTGAGTTCAATTTCCGATTCCGGCAGGATATCCCATTTATCGTAATCATAGAAAATATTTTCCATCACAAATTTCTGGCCTACTTCCACCTTTTCAATCCAGATTGTATCCTTAATAATTCCATATGGTTTGCCTACGGTTGTGATTGTTTTTGATGAATTCTGATAACCTTCAATTTCAGAAATTGCATTTACGCTTGAATTTTCGGGTAATGTCCTGGTTAGTAAAACACCTGTCAAAGTAGCAACAATATTGTCACTGAATATTACTTTTGGATTTGGAATGGGGACCATTGTTTTCTTATCCATTACCACAAGTTCAAGATTATATTCTCCTGTGAAAGTGACTTTGTAAATATCGTCGTCACCCAAACCACCTTCCCGACGCGAAACAAAATAACCTACTTTACCATTGGAATGAATAATCAGTCCAAAGTCATCCTGATCTGTGTTAAAATCGTTCTGAATTTTTGGTGCAGAAAAAGAGTTTCCTTCCTTACAAATGTATTTGATATCAAAATCTTCTTTCCCACTATTTCCTTTATTAGACGCATAAAACAAAACTGAACCACCCATAAAAAATGGGAACATTTCATCAAATTCAGTATTAACTTTATCGCCCAAATTTACCGGAGCGCCCCATTTTCCATTCGAACGAACTGACATGTATAAATCTGTCAATCCTTTACCACCCGGCATATTTGAGGCAAAAAACAGGGTGTCACCAGTTACCGATATTGCTGGTTGACCAACAGAATATATTGAATCGTTGTATGGAAATTGCTCGGTTACTTTCCAGGTTCCATCAACTTTTTTCGCTGTAATTAATTTAAGCCTGATATCGGCTTTACGATAAATTTTGTTTCTTACATCTGGATTATCAAAATTGCTCAAAGTCACAAACAGTTCCTGAGTCTTTGCACAATAGGAAACCGGACCTGCATGATATCCTGCACTTATCGCTTCAAACTGAACACTCTTTGTACCAACAACATTTCCGCCGTTATCGGTTTTGGAGCTGTACAAATTGTAAAAAACGTCTTTGTTGACTCCGGTTGAAAGTTTATTAATTTCTTCCTGAGTAAATGCAGAAAACCACATTTCATCAGCAACAAACGAAGGCCCGAAATCGCTCTGTGTTGTATTCAGATCGGTCTTATCAACCTTAATTTTTCTGAATTCAAAAAAATCACAGGCATTCTGAGCAGAAAGCAACATTGGGAATGCCAACACAAAAAATAAAACCAAATTTTTCATAATTTCAATTTTTTTAGGGTTTAAAAAACAACCAGACAAACCTTGTACCACAAAGTCAATCAATTGTTTTTTAATGTTTATAAGACCATACTTTTCATCATATTAACAATCATTATTGTTAATAAGTTTGACTAATTTAGACTATTTGATCCTTATAAAAAAATTTTTTTAATCAGCAGAACAACATTCTCAACATGATGAGTATGAGGGAACATATCAACCGGTTGTGTTTTTACAACTTCATAATTTACAGACATTAATGCCAGATCACGTGCTTGTGTCGCCGGATTGCAACTTACATAGACAATTTTTTCTGCTTCAGATTTCAGGATTGAATCAATCACATCTTCGTGCATTCCAGCACGGGGTGGGTCGGTAATAATAATGTCCGGTTTCCCATTTTTAGCAAAGAATTCCAAATTTAGAACTGCTTTGATATCTCCTGCATAGAAAACCGTATTATCTATTGCATTGATTGACGAGTTAATTTTTGCATCTTCAATCGCTTCCGGAACATATTCAATGCCTACTACTTTCCTGACCTGTCTGGCTATAAAATTTGCAATTGTTCCGGTTCCTGTATATAAATCATAAACTATATCGTTTTTGTCAGGATTTGCAAATTCGCGAACAACTTTATACAAGTTAAAGGCTTGCTCAGAGTTGGTTTGATAAAAACTTTTAGGTCCGATTTTGAATTTCAGACCTTCCATTTCCTCAAGAATAAAATCCTGACCACTATAAACTTCAATATTCTGATCTGTTATTGTGTCGTTCCCTTTCTCGTTAATTACATATAATAATGAGGTAATTTCCGGAAATCTTTCCTGAACCGCTTTCAATAATCTGATCCTTTTCTCCAAATCCTCATAAAAAAAGGATAATACCACCATTACCTGACCAATTGAACTGGTCCGGATTATCAGTGTTCTTAAAAATCCTGATTTTTCTTTTATGTCAAAAAAACTCAACTTTTCCGCAAGAGCGTAATCGTATATAAAGTTTCTGATTTCATTCGAAGGTTCAGGCTGAAGCCAGCATTTATTGATATTGATTACTTTGTCAAATAATCCTGGAACATGAAAACCCAATGCATTCATATTTGCGGTGGCCGAAGATTCTATGCTGAAATCAAGCCAGCGTTTATTTGAAAAAGTAAATTCAAGTTTGTTGCGATAGAAAACATTTCTTTTGGAACCCAGAATTGGCTTAAATTCTCCAACCTCAACTTTACCTATTCTGGTAAGCTGATCGTAAACCTGTTTTTGTTTATAATGCAGTTGTTTATCGTAGGGTAGAATCTGCCATTTGCAACCGCCACAAACACCAAAATGTTCACAAACAGCTTCTATTCTGTCGGGCGAATATTCGTGAAACTTTGTTACGAAGGCCTCGGCATACTTACTTCTCCTTTTTGTAACCTGCAGATCGACTACATCGCCTGGAACTGCATACTGTGTAAATACCACCAATTCCCCGTTTCGGGTCACCGCTTTTCCTTCGGCTCCGATTGAGTCAATAGTTAACCCTGTCAATAATGGTTTTTGCTTATTTCTTCCCACCTTTTTTGGCGCAAATATATAATGGTTTATGGATATTACAGTTAAGGAGCGCCTGTCCTGTTCCCAATCGAAAACAAAATTTCCCATTACGGGAAAACGATTGGGCTTTTCCCCCATTTTCATTTTTTTGCTTTGTTCAGATTTTGAAACTCAAATTCTTAGTAGTTATATTTGAACCGATTTAATGGTTGGTTTTATTTCTATAGTAAAACTTAAAAGGGGAAAGTAACTTCTGTATTTATGATTGGTTTTGTGTTTAGGGGTTTGTAAATCATCAATCATCTTCAAAAAGCGTCCATAGTTCTTTCCCCTTCCTTCTTTTTAAAAATCCAGTGTTTCAAATAATCAGCAGCTTCAGACATCTCAATTCAGTTTAACTTTAATCATTATCTTTGCCCACTTTCAATCCAACTTTTTATGATTTCTCTCGATAAAATATGGCTGAGTTTTGGTGGGTTCGATTTGTTTAAAGAAATCAGTTTTCTCATAAATCCAAAAGACAGAATTGGTTTAATTGGCAAAAATGGCGCCGGGAAAACTACGCTTTTAAAGATTATAAAAGGGATTGATTCTCCCTCCGCCGGATTTATCGGAGTTCCGAAAAATGTAACCATTGGGTATTTACCACAGCAAATGCGGCATACCGATACAAGAACATTAAAGGAAGAAACAACTTTGGCTTTTGAGGAGCTAATCGCCTTAGAGAAAAAAATCAGCAAACTACACGATGAAATTTCGGGAGAGCACGATTACCATTCGGATCAATACCTCAAAAAGTTAGATACAGTTACAGAGTTGACCGAACGCTATCAAATTCTTGGCGGCGATAACTATGAAGCTGAACTTGAAAGAACTCTGCTGGGTCTGGGGTTCGAAAGAACCGACTTTTCACGTCACACCTCTGAATTCAGTGGTGGTTGGCGAATGAGAATTGAACTGGCAAAACTGTTGTTGCAAAAACCCAGTGTTTTTCTGCTCGACGAACCTACAAATCATCTCGATATCGAATCGATTCAGTGGCTCGAAGATTTTCTTAAAAATTACAATGGCGCAATTGTGCTTGTTTCGCACGATAAAGCCTTCCTAAATGCAGTTTGCAACCGTACAATCGAAATTTCGCTGGGTAAAATTACCGACCAGAAAATGAATTACTCAAGTTTCATGGACTGGAAAAAAGAACAGCGCGAAGTGCAGCTGGCGGCTTTCAAAAATCAGCAAAAACTGATTGAAGACACCGAAAATTTCATTGAAAGATTCAGATATAAAGCTACGAAGGCCGTGCAGGTGCAGTCGAGGTTAAAACAACTCGAAAAAATTGATCGCATCGAAATTGAAGAAGAAGATAATTCTGCCATCCGGATTGCTTTTCCGCCGGCACCCCGGTCGGGGAAAGTGGTGGTTGAGGCTAAAAATATTTCGAAACGATATGACAATCACCTTGTTTTAAACGATATTGATTTTCTGATTGAACAGGGAGATAAAATTGCCTTTGTAGGCCGGAATGGCGAAGGAAAGACCACGTTGGCGCGAATAATTCTCGATGAACTGAAATTTGACGGTCACCTTAAAATTGGTCACAATGTTAAAGTTGGCTATTTTGCACAAAACCAGGCGCAACTGCTCAATGAAGATTTAACCGTTTTTGATACGATTGACCAAATTGCAGTTGGCGATGTGCGGACAAAAATCAGGGATATTCTCGGCGCCTTTCTTTTTTCGGGCGAGGATGCCGACAAAAAAGTACGCGTGCTTAGCGGTGGCGAAAAAACAAGGCTTGCCATGATAAAACTGATGCTCGAACCTGTCAATTTTCTGGTGCTCGACGAACCTACCAATCACCTCGACATCAGGACAAAGGAAATTCTCAAAAATGCACTGATTCGGTTTAACGGAACGTTGCTGGTGGTTTCGCACGACCGCGAATTTCTCGATGGACTGGTGAATTGTGTTTACGAATTCAGAAATAAAAAAATAAAATTACACCTCGGCGGTATTTATGATTTCCTCACGAAAAAGAAAATTGAATCGCTTAAAGAACTTGAGGTAAAAGCCGCTGCCAGAAAAGAGGAAAAGAACAGTAATGTTCCTGTTTCAGAAAGTGAAATCAGTTTTAAAGACCAAAAAGAAATCAATAAGAATATTTCGCGACTTGAAAAACTGATTGAAAAGACTGAGGAGGAAATAGAAAAACTTGAATCGGAAAGCGCCGCTTTGGATAAATTGCTGTCATCGTCGGAAACCATTGACGACCACTCGGTTTTCGAAAAATACGAAGCAATAAAATTAAAGCTGAAAACGGCAATGGAAAACTGGGAGACGCAACATAATGAACTGGAAATGTGGAAAAACAAAAAAAACTGGTAATGGAAACTGATGAATATATTTACGGAACAAGGGCGGTAATTGAGGCCATCAACAAAGGAAAGACAGTTGAAAGGGTTTTTATTAAAACAGGCCTGCAAAATGAATTAATTCACGAATTGATTTCACTCGTCAAAGAGCACGAAATAGCTGCTCAGTTTGTTCCAATCGAAAAAATAAACCGGATTACCCGTAAAAATCACCAGGGCGTTCTGGCATTTGTTTCGCCCATCGAATACACCAATATTGAAGTTTTATTACCTACTGTTTTCGAAACAGGGAAGGACCCGTTATTGCTTGTGCTCGACCAGATTACCGATGTCAGGAATTTTGGAGCGATTGCCCGTTCGGCAGAGTGTGCAGGTGTTGATGCAATTATAATTCCTGAAAAAGGGATGGCCCGGATTGGCGCCGATGCCATTAAAACTTCAGCCGGGGCGCTGCATCATGTACCGGTTTGCAAAGTAAAAAGTCTCACTAAAACCATTCATTTTCTACAGGAATCGGGTATCGCCATTCTTGCTTCTACCGAAAAAGCCGATTCGGTTTATACTTCGGGTAATTTCAACCGACCAGTTGCCATTGTGATGGGTTCGGAAGAAAGTGGAATTTCTGAAGCTGTTTTAAAAATTGCTGACGAGAAATTAAAAATTCCGTTACTCGGTAATATTGAATCGCTCAATGTTTCAGTTTCGGCGGCGCTGATGATTTACGAAGCCGTGCGGCAAAGAAGCTAATCGAGAATCTGTAGTGTTCTTTTAAACGATTCTTCAAGCGAAATAAATGTTTCGGTACTCGAAACGCCCGGAATTTTCTGAATTTGTCCGCTTAAAATGGTTTTTAAATGCTCATTGTCTTTGGCATAAACCTTAATAAAAATTGCATATTGCCCTGTTGTATAATGACATTCAACAATTTCAGGAATATTTTTCAGCCGTTCAACCACCTCGGGAAACAATCCTCCTTTTTCAAGAAAAATACCAATGTAAGTGCAAGTTCTGAAATCAACTTTCTTGGGGTCGATGTGATAACCCGAGCCGACAATTACGCCCAGTTCAATCATCCGGTTTACGCGCTGGTGAATGGCTGCCCGCGAAACGCCAACTTCCACGGCAACGTCTTTAAATGGAATTCTTGCATTTTTGGTGATAATATCGAGAATTTTTAAATCGATATCGTCTAACTTGTTTCTCAATGTCATATTTCCTGCAATTTTTCACGAAAAATAAATATTTATTGCCAAAAACATAACATTTTGTCGTTTTATAACCAATAAAGCTGCAAATGTAAAACTTCAATTAACAATCGGCAACACCGTAAAATGTGATACTCCTTTTTTATATTTTTAGGCCGCAATATTTTTGGAGTAACAATACATCGAAATGACCATAACAAACTAATTCAATTTTAAAATAAAAAACACAGCAAATATGAAACCTACATTATTGATTTTGGCTGCTGGTATGGGCAGCCGGTTTGGCGGGCTGAAACAGGTTGAACCTGTTGGTCCGAACGGTGAAGCAATTATCGACTACTCGATTTATGATGCCATCAGAGCCGGATTCGGCAAGGTGGTTTTTATCATTCGCGAAAGTTTTGCCGATGCTTTTAAAGAAAAATTCGATGCCAAACTGAAAGGTAAAATCGAGGTTGAATATGTGTACCAGGAGCTACATATGCTTCCCGAAGGATTTACACTGCCCGCCGACCGCGAAAAACCGTGGGGAACAGCTCACGCCATTCTTGTAGCACGCGATGTTATAAAAGAACCTTTTTGTGCGCTCAATGCCGACGATTTTTATGGGTACAATGCCTACAAAGCGATGGCAAAATTCCTTACTTCGTCAGAAAACGACCACGAATATGCCATGGTTGGCTATAAACTGAAAGAAACCCTTTCAGAATTTGGTTCTGTATCGCGCGGAATCTGTGATTCTGATGCCGATAATAACCTGCGGAAAATTGTGGAAACCATAAAAATTGTAAAACGCCCCAACGAAATTGTTTCGATTGAAAGCGACGGAAGCGAAACACAACTTACCGGCAACGAAGTAACATCGATGAACAACTGGGGTTTCAAACCATCGGTTTTTGAAAAGCTCGAAAAACGTTTTACAGGGTTCCTTGAAAACAACATCGGCAATCTGAAATCGGAGATGTACATTCCGTCGGTGGTTTTTGATATGATTGACGACAACGAAGCAGTGGTGAAAGTGCTGGAAGCAGACTCGCCATGGTTTGGCGTTACCTACAAGGAAGATAAACCTTTTGTAATTGAAAAACTAAATGCGCTGATTGCCAAAGGCGACTACCCTGCAAAACTCTGGGAGTAAAAGGGTACGGCGGTTTCCGAACTGACAAACAGACAAGTAAGATACAGGATTAACGAATGAAGATTAACGATTTTTGATTGCAAATTGCAAAAAGACTATGAGTCCTATGTGACTATGTGGTTTTAAAAAGCTACAGCAAAAAATTAAAACAATGAACCAAAAACTAATCAGCATAGCACAAAACTTTCAGCTTAAAGGTGAAATTACAGCGGTTGAAAACCTGGGCGAAGGTTTTATTAACGATACATATATTGTAAAAACCGGCGAAGGCAACCCGAAATACATTTTACAGCGAAAGAATAAACGCATCTTTTCGCCCATCCCTGCCATGATGGAGAATATCCAAAAAGTTTGTCTTCATATTAAAAAGAAAGTGGAACTGGCTGGTGGCGACCCGATGCGTGAAGCCATGACACTGATTCCGGCCCATGACGGAAAACTTTATTTCCTCGATGAAGACGAAGAATTCTGGGCAGTTTGTTTGTTTATCGACGATACAATTGCCTACGATTCGGCTAAAACGCCCGAACTGGCGTATGCCGGTGGCCGTGGAATCGGAAAATTTCAGTCGCTGGTGGCCGATTTGAAAGAACCTTTAACTGATATTTTGCCCGGGTTTCATAATATTCGCTATCGTTTTAAACAGTGGGACGAAATTCTTGCCAACGACCCGTTGAACCGGAAAGCCAAAGTACTTACCGAAATCGGTTGGGTGGAAAGCCGCCGAAACGAAATGCTTGCCTTTTGGGAAAACGTGGAGAATGGAACAATCCCCACACGGATTACCCACAACGACACAAAAATCAACAATATTCTTTTCGATAAAAAAGGCGATGTACTTTGTGTAATCGACCTCGACACCGTGCTGAACAGTACAGTGCTGAACGACTTTGGCGATGCCATGCGCTCTTATACTAACACGGGTGCCGAAGACGACGAAACCCTTGACAATGTATCGATGAACATCGAAATTTTCAGGGCGTTTACGCGGGGCTACCTCGAAGAAACCAAATCGTTTCTCACGGCCAAAGAAATTGAATACCTCGCTTTTTCGGCCAGGTACATCACCTTTGAGCAGGTACTCCGGTTTTTGATGGATTACATTAACGGCGACAAATATTACCGCACCAAATCGGCCAGCCACAACCTTGTGCGTACCCGTGCGCAATACAAATTATTGCAAAGCATGGAAGAACAGTTTGATGAGATGAACCGAATTGTTCAGGAATTTTGTTAAACTGTTGACTGAAACCCCCGACTGTTCGGGGGAAATATTGCCGTCAGCTTCAGCTGACGGTTGAAATTATACGACGAAAACCTGGCTTTAGCCACATTTTAGGTTGAATCTCGGTTGTTTTGTTGAGCAAACCACGCGATAAACCCGGAATCTTCTGGGGCGCGGTAGCTGGGGGTGATTGAACTGCAAAAAAACATTAGTAAAAAAAAGAGAGCGGAAACTGACATATTTCCGCTCTCTTTTTTTACCATTTTACTGCAATTCTTTACTGGCAACGTAATTAACGTGAGTTCGATGTAAGAAA
>DPCJ01000189.1 GCA_003516705.1 Prolixibacteraceae bacterium
CTTTGCTGAATCTTGCCGGACCTATCATCATTGGTCACACGGTTGACAACTACATTCAAACAGGCCGGTTTCACGGCGTGCTGGTTTTCAGTGCAATTTTGCTGGTTACCTATGTTGTGGCACTAGTGGCCGGATATCTGCAAACACGGCTGATGGGCGCAGTTGGGCAGCGAATGGTTTTTACATTGCGGAACTCGGTTTTCAAAAAGCTGCAGGAACTGCCTTACGACTTTTTTAACCAAAACAAAGCCGGCGACCTGATTTCGCGCATCAACAACGACACCGAAAAAATCAACCAGTTTTTTTCGCAATCGCTGATGCAGTTTCTGCGGGTGATTCTTATTCTGATTGGTTCAGCCGTTTTTCTGCTTTCGCTGCACGTTGAGCTGGGTGCAGCCACGCTGGCTCCCGCAGTTTTTATGTGGATTTTTACAAAAATCTTCTCGCCGTTGGTGAAAAGGAGAAACTCAAAATACCTCAAATCAACAGGGTTGCTGAGTTCCGAGATACAGGAAAGCCTCAATAATTTCAAAGTGGTGGTGGCTTTTAACCGTCGCGACTATTTCAGAAAACGATTCACCGAAGTCAATCAGCAAAACTATTCATCTGCAATTCAGGCCGAAATTTCAAACAATATGTTTCTGCCGGTTTACACGTTTTTCTCCAACATCGGTTTGCTGATTACGCTTGCGCTTGGAATTTATTTTATATCGCAAGGACAGTTTACAGTTGGTTTGCTCATAAGTTTTATTGGGTACGCCAACAGTTTTTACAATCCGCTCAGGCAAATGGCATCATTGTGGGCAAGTTTCCAGGTGGCGCTGGCTGCCTGGGAGCGAATCCGCAAAATTCTCAACCTCGAAAGCAATCTGGTACAGGTTGAACCAGGGGAAACAAGGGAATCGGAAGATTTGCTCTCGTTCCGTGAGGTGACTTTTGCTTACCCCAATGGGAAAGAGGTGTTGCACAATATTACTTTCAACCTGAAGAAAGGGAAAACATACGCTTTTGTGGGACCAACCGGCGGCGGAAAAACCACCACTGCCTCGCTGATCTCGCGGTTATATGATCCGACAGATGGAAAAGTGCTTTTGAATGGGTTTGATATCAAATCATTTTCGCCCGCCGAAAGGGTGAAAAAAATTGGGTTTATTTTGCAGGACCCGTTTTTATTCAGCGGAACCATCCGCGAAAATATTTTGTACGGAAATGAGGAATACAGTAACCTGACCAACGAAGAACTGCATAAAGTTTTTGTTGAATCGGGACTTGAAACGCTTTTGCAGCGGTTTGAAAATGGTTTCGAAACAAAAGTGAATGTTACAGGCGAAAGCATCAGTCTCGGACAGAAGCAATTGCTTGCTTTTATGCGTGCCGTGTTGCGCAAACCCGAACTGCTGATTTTAGACGAAGCCACTGCCAACATCGATACAATGACAGAAAAGCTGTTAGACGAAATTCTGCATAAACTGCCGGCACAAACCACTAAGGTAATTATTGCCCATCGCCTGAATACCATTGCCAATGCCGATGTCATCTATTTTGTAAACGATGGAATGGTTACCCGCGCCGGCTCCCTCGCCGATGCCATGGATTTACTGATGAAAGGCAAAATGGCAAGCTGAAAATCGAGTGTTTTCTTTGAATTCTCTGTGCCTCTGTGTCTCTGCGGTTTAACCTGATTTTTTGCTATGCTCATTGATTATAATGTGAATTTCAACCCCCAAAAATTGCCTGCCCGTAATTAAAACTTTAGATTTGTGGTTGTTCAACAAATAACTACTACCGATGAAATCATTCCTTTCAATTTTCCTTCTGTTTTGGATTCTCAGTTCCTGTTTTGCCCAGCAAGTTCCCGACAGAACTCTTGTTTTGAAACAAATGGAACTTGCCAACCAGTATTTTATGGACAAATGGCCCGATGTTGGCAAAACCATCATTACCAATCGCGAGCGCCCAAGTAACATCTGGACACGTGGCGTTTATTACGAAGGACTGATGGCGCTTCACACAATTTATCCGAAAAAAGAGTATTACGATTATGCTGTGGCCTGGGGCGAATTTCACCAGTGGGGAATGAGAAACGGCACTACCACCCGCAATGCCGACGACCAGTGTTGCGGCCAGACTTACATCGATTTGTACAATATTCTGCCTGAACCCGAACGAATTAAAGATATTAAAACTTGCATGGATATGCTGGTGAACACCCCACAGGTTGACGACTGGTCGTGGATTGACGCCATTCAAATGGGAATGCCGGTTTTTGCCAAACTGGGTGTTTTATACAACGAGCCGCGATATTTCGAAAAGATGTACGAAATGTACATGTTCACACGAAACGAACATGGCGACAACGGTTTGTTTAACGAGAAAGATGGTTTGTGGTGGCGCGATGCCGATTTCGATCCACCCTACAAAGAACCGAATGGCGAAGATTGTTACTGGAGTCGCGGAAATGGCTGGGTGGTGGCTGCACTGGCAAAAGTGCTCGCAATCATTCCTGAAAACGAACTTCATCGTAAGCAATATCTCGACGATTACAAAAAAATGATGGAAGCCTTGGTTCCGATTCAACGCGAAGACGGATTCTGGAATGCAAGTCTGCACGACCCCACAAATTTTGGCGGCAAGGAACTTAGCGGCACTGCGCTTTTTGTGTACGGAATGGCGTGGGGAGTTAACAACGGAATTCTGCCCCGCGAAAAATACCTGCCTGTTATGCTGAAAGCCTGGAACGCGATGGCAACAGAAAGTTTGCAGGAAACCGGATTTTTGGGTTATGTTCAAAGTACAGGTAAAGAACCCAAAGATGGACAACTGGTGAATGTGGATAAAATCCCAGATTTTGAAGATTTCGGGTTGGGTTGTTTTCTGTTGGCGGGAAGTGAAGTATATAAACTGAAATGATTTTTAGGTACTTTGAAAGAAATTGCGCTCTTTAAATAAGTAAACAAATAGGATAATGTTTGGACAAGAAATTTAAACGCAAAGTTCGCTGAGATAACGCAAAGTTAGCAATGCTTGGATTTTCATTTTTAACTCTTTGCGGTCATTGCGTATTCTTTGCGACCTTTGCGTTTTGAAATTCGTAATGTTCATTACAACTAGGTAAATCAACCAATAAAACCATCTTACTATGAAAACGATTTTAGTATTTGCATTTCTACTTGTATTTGCAGGAGCAGTTTTAGCTCAGGAAAAACCCATCGTGATTGAAACCAAAAACACAGCGCTTGTTTACAAACAGGGTTTCGGGAATAAACTAGTTCAGGTTTATTATGGCGAAAAACTAAAGAATGCTGCTGATTACGAAATGATGAACAGCCGCAATGAGGCATACAAACCTGCTGGTTTGGATAACCTCAACGAGCCGGCCATCCGCATGGTTCACAATGACGGAAATCCATCGTTAGCACTGAATTTTGTGAGTTCGGAAGTAATAGTCGAAAACGAAAATGTGAAAACAACGATGATTGTGTTGAAAGATGACCAGTATCCGGTGGAGGTGAAACTGTTTTTCAAAACGTATTTTAATGAAGACATTATTGAAAACTGGACAGAAATAAAACACAACGAAGGAAAACCGGTGATGCTCACCAACTTTGCCTCGTCAATGCTTTCGTTTAAAGCGCGCGAATACTGGCTCACACAGTTTCATGGTGACTGGGACAAGGAAATGATTATGGAGGAAAGTCAGCTCACCAGTGGCATTAAAATCATCGACAGCAAACTCGGTACACGTGCCAATAAATTTCAGGCACCGCTGTTTTTTCTGGCCATGAATAATCAGGCTACCGAAACCACCGGCGATGTAATTGCTGCCAACCTGGCCTGGACCGGCAACTTTCAGTTTGTGTTCGAAATCGATGAACTAAACAGTCTGCGTCTGGTTGCCGGAATGAATCCGTTTGCCTCGGAATATTACCTGAAACCTGGTGAAGTTTTTAAAACACCTGAATTTATTTTCACTTTTTCAAGCAATGGAAAAGGTCAGGCCAGCCGCAACATACATCAATGGGCGCAAAAATACAGGGTGCTGAATGGCGAAGGAAACCGGCTGACTTTGCTCAACAACTGGGAGGCCACTTATTTCGATTTTAACGAGGACAGGCTTGTTGAACTTTTTGACGGCGGCAAAAAACTGGGTGTCGATTTGTTTTTGCTCGACGATGGCTGGTTTGGCAACAAATACCCGCGCAGCAACGACCGCGCCGGTTTGGGCGACTGGCAGGAAACAAAGGAAAAACTACCGCACGGAATCGGTTACCTTGTTGAACAGGCCGAAGCAAAAGGCATCAAATTCGGAATCTGGATTGAGCCCGAAATGGTGAACCCCAAAAGCGAATTGTACGAGCAGCACCCCGACTGGATTCTGAAACTGCCCAACCGCCCCGAAAACCTGTCGCGCAACCAGTTGGTGCTGGACATGGCAAATCCCGAAGTTCAAAAGTTTGTGTACGATATGGTTGACCAGATGATGACAAAACATCCGCAAATCGGGTTTATCAAATGGGACTGCAACCGCGAAATGACCAACGCTTATTCAGCTTATCTGGGCGAAAAGCAGAGTCATGTTTATATTGAATATGTGAGGGGTTTTTACAAGGTGATGGAAGATTTGCGCACCAAATATCCCGAATTGCCAATTATGCTTTGCTCGGGTGGGGGAGGCCGCACCGATTATGGAGCGATGAAATATTTCACCGAATTCTGGGCCAGCGACAACACCGACCCGCTCAACCGCATTTACATTCAGTGGGCGTATTCATACTTTTTCCCGGCCAATACGATATGCAACCACATTACATCGATGGGCAAACAGTCGCTGAAATTTAAAACCGATGTGGCCATGATGGGAAAAATGGGTTACGATATTCGTGTTGAGGAATTTACACCCGAAGAACTGGCATTTAGTCAACAGGCACTGAAAGATTATGCCCGTTTAAAAGAGGTGATTTGGTTTGGCGACATGTACCGGCTGGTTTCGCCTTACGAAGAAAGTCGTGCCGCTCTGATGTATGTAAGCGAACCAAAAGACAAAGCCGTTTTGTTTTGTTACAACATCAACGCTTACCGCGAAAAAATTACCAACCCGGTAAAACTGCAGGGACTTGACCCCGATAAAAAGTACGAGGTAAAGGAAATCAACATTCAGCAGCGCGGAGATGGTCGCCGGCCACCGTTTGGAGGAAATTCAACCCGTGTTTATTCAGGCGATTACCTGATGAAAGCCGGTCTCGAAATCCGTGTCGGAAGGGGTGATTTATCAAGTAATGTGTATGAAATTTCGGAGGTACAGTAGTAAGTTATAAGGATTCCATCTTTTTGGAAAGATGGAATCCCTAAAAGTACAATGAATATTATACTTTGTTGAGAAGGTAGAAAATGAAAACATAAATAAACTTGGGTCAAAAGATATACATATTAATTGTTTTTGTATTCTTTATTTCATGTAACCATGATGTGAAAAATATAATGGTTGGAGATTGGTATATGGCTGATGATTATATAGTTAAAGATAAAAATGATACTTTGCGTGTTGAAGAAAACGTACCACCAAGACCACCTGGATATTATCCGAGAGGGATTTCAATTTCAAACGATTCTGTGAAATTCTTTCTTGGTATTTGGAAGAAAATTGATGAAGAATATCAATATCTTGGAGAATATAGAACCTACAAAATCACTGGAGATTCAATCAAATTTTTTAATCTAAACGAAATTAAACCGACAAAGCAATACCGATTTGAAATTAAGTCGAAAGATACTTTACTATTTTACATCAACCAGGATGATTTTGAAACCTATATTAAGTTTGAAACAAAGATTTCAAATTATTACCAACTTGATTCTATAAAGGCCATTATAACTGATGGCTGGGGAAAACACAATGAATATTTTATTACATCTGAAGGATTGATTCGCTTCACTGATTATTATTCCGATTCTCCGGAAAAGATAGTAGAGGAAAAAGGTAAAGTTTCGACTTCCATTTTCAAAGGAATTGAAGAAAGATATAACTGGGCGGGTTTTATGGATTTAGGAGATTATTCGGGATGTTGTGATGGCAATCAAGTTGAAATTAAATTTTTCTCAAAAGGAAAAGAAATTAAATCAATAATTGATTATGAGAATAGTTCACCGATGCGATTTATTTGGGCAAATGTTTATTTCTTAAATTTAATTGAAAGTAATATTAGATGAGTTTTATACGGGATTTTATTAAGATCAAATTTTTTTGAAATTTTCAACGCCGGTTTTGCCGGCGTTTTTTATTTATAGCCTTTTTCAATATAAATAAATTGAAAATAAATATATAATTATTGAATAACAATAAATATTTATTATAATTGCGCCATAATTTAAAACTGAATTTAGAAATGGAAACAAAAAAAGATTATGTATTTATAGCCCTGAACGTGATTTCGTGGATTATTTTTATCGGTTTATGCTTCAATGCCGGAGCTTATCTTTTCAATGCGTTTTTTACCTTGTTTTATAATCCTTTTGGCGAGGGTAAATTATGGGATGTGATGAATTTGTCGGAATTGTACAACTACAATCAAAGCTATTATGTTACAATCGCATCGCTAATAATTATTACAGCCGTGTTGAAAGCTTTGATGTTTTACCTGATTGTGAAGATTTTTCACGACAAAAAGTTCGACCTGTCGCATCCGTTCAACGAACCGGTACGGAAGTTTATCGTCAACATTGCCTGGCTGGCTTTGGGCATCGGCTTGTTTTCGTATTGGGGTGCAAAAGACACTGAGAATTTTGTGTTAGAGGGTGTAAACATGCCCGATATTCAGCATTTGAATTTGGGCGGGGCCGATGTGTGGTTGTTTATGGGTGTTGCACTTTTGGTGATTGGCAGGGTTTTTAAAAAAGGAATTGAAATTCAAAACGAAATCGACTTAACCGTGTAAGCCATGCCAATAATTGTAAATCTTGATGTGATGATGGCCAAACGGAAAATGTCGTTAAACGAGCTTTCCGAAAAGGTGGATTTAACACTTTCTAACCTTTCGATTTTAAAAACGGGTAAAGCAAAAGCCATCCGTTTTTCAACGCTCGAAGCCATTTGCAAAGTGCTTGAGTGCCAGCCTGCTGACATTCTGGAATACAGGGAGAAATGAAAAAAAGCTTAAGGATTCCATCTTTCCAAAAAGATGGAATCCTTTTTTAGTTTTGCTTTTCGAGGCAATACAACCTTCCATTTGTACTGGTAAATAAGATGCATTTCCCATGAATCACAGGTGTAGTAAAAATACCGCCCAGTTCGCATTCCACTTCCAGAAACTGTTCGTTCGATTTGATAATCGAGTAAATATCATCGCGGTAGGTTCCATCGGGTTTGAAATATTTAAGCCGGTTTTGTAAGTAAGTTTCAGTCTCAAAACTCCAGATGTATTTACCGGTAAGTTTACTGAAAGCCTGGAGTTTACCGTTGGTTGTCCCCACATACAGCAATGTTTTACTGTATGTATTATTTCCAAAAACCAGGAATTCCATATTTGTTTTCCAGAATTCGGCACCGGTTTCGGGATCTGCGCCAATTAAAACACGCTCATCTGCCGAACCAATGTATAATACCGAATCGCTGATACTGCTGTTCAGCGCCCAGCCACGAAAAAAAGCTTTGTTCCAGTGGCAAAAACCTTTTTCCTGGTCGAGAGCATAAAAGTTGTAATCGCGTGCCCCGATAAAAACCTTGTTTTTAAAAACTGTTGGCGAACCATTTACATCGCCCGTTGGGAAATATTTGTGCCCGACAGTTTTAAACTTCCAAACCAGTTTTCCTTTTTGCAAATCGAGCGCGTAAACAAAGCCATCGAAAGAGCCAAAAAATACTTTGCCGTTTGCAATTGCAGGTGTTGTATGCACGGCATTTCCGGTTTTGAATTTCCAGATTTCCTTTCCCTTTTTTGCATCAACTGCATAAAAATACCCGTCGCCCGAACCAAAGAAAAGCATATCGTTCAGCAAGACAGGAGTTGACTGAAAATAATCGGCAAAATCAACCTTCTTTTCTCCTTTTGTTTCGAAATCCCAAACAACTTTTCCTGATTGTTTTTCGAGCTTGTAAATCGTTCCGTCGCCTCCGTTCAGATAAATGAAATCCTCATCGATACAAACATTCGACCTGATTTCGCCGTTTGTGCGAAACCTCCATTTTTCTTTCCCCGATTCAAAATCGATTGCATACAAAACACTGTCGGTGCCGCCAAGATAAACTGTGTTTTCGCTGATTACAGGTGATGAGAATATTGGTTTTGATGTTTTTAATTTCCACTTGATTTTAGGAAGTTCGTCAAAATCAGTATTTACTGAAGATTTGTTATCTGACGAATTTTGCCCTGTGGAGATTTGGAAAATCAGGAAAAACAAAAAACAGGAAAATGTCCGGTGAAAATAGTGAGTTGGATAATATATAGATTTAGTCTTCATAAAATCAGAAGTTATTCATACCGAATTTGTTTACAAATAGATACCGAAATTACAAACAAAAAACAGGTTAGATTTTTTCTATACTAAAATTGAATAAAAATCAGGTTTATTTGTTATTAGATAGAAACAGGTTCAAAGCTGAGGTTTTTGCGGGAAGATTTAATTTTCCACTTTAAATCAGTATATTTTGCCTGATTTAAAATAATTCATTATTAAACAATGTGTTATGCAAAATTTGAATTACGGGGTGGTGGGAAATTGCAGGAGCGCTGCGTTGATCTCTGAAAAGGGAAGTATTGATTGGTTTTGCTTTCCTGATTTTGATTCGCCTTCTATCTTTTCCAAAATATTGGATGTTGAAAAAGGAGGCGAGTTTAGTTTTGAGGTTTCAGATAAATATTCAATCACTCAAAAATATATTGAGAATACCAACATTCTTTGCACCTTGTTTACATCCGACGAAGGAAGTTTTGAAGTATTTGATTTTATGCCCCGGTATAAACTTAATGATACCGATTATTACCTGCCGCCTGAAATATATCGTTATATCAGGTTATTATCAGGGACTCCCCGTTTCAGGGTAAATTATAACCCGAAAATGAAATACGCCGAAAAGGAAGTCGTTCATGTCGTTAAAAAACGGTTTGTTAAATCCCACTCAGTCGATGACCGGTTGGATTGCATTTATCTCTATTCAAGCATTTCATCTGCTTTTATACTTGGCAAAAAGGAAATTTTGCTCGAAAATGACCAGTTTATTCTATTGTCGAATAACCAAAAGTTAATCAATATTGATATTAATCGTGTGAGTCTTGAATACAACCGCACAAAAATATATTGGCTGAACTGGGTAAACCGGTCTAAAAAATTTACATTACATAACGCGATTATCACCCGCAGCATGTTGGTTTTAAAACTGATGTCGTTTCACCCAACAGGAGCTGTACTGGCGGCTTTAACAACCAGTATTCCTGAAACCATTGGAGAAGTAAGGAACTGGGATTATCGTTTCTGCTGGCTTCGCGATGCTTCAATGTCGATTGAAACACTGATGGACATGGGGCACTATGGGGCAGCGCGCCGGTTTATGATATTTATAAAAGGTATCCTGAAATCGAAACAGGATAAATTTCAGATCATGTACGGTATCAGGGGTGAACGCATTCTGCATGAAGAAGAACTGTCGCATTTGGCCGGATACGAAAATTCGAAACCGGTGAGGATTGGCAACGCGGCCTATTTCCAGAAACAAAACGATGTGTATGGATACCTGATGAATGTAATTTACCAGTATTACAAATATTTCCCCGGAACGCTTGATGAAATTGAAGATATTTGGGAAGTGGTTAAAAATATCGTCAGGGCAGTGATGGCCGACTGGAGAAATCCGGATAACGGGATATGGGAAATCCGCAATTCCGACAAACATTTCGTGTTTTCGAAAATAATGTGCTGGGTAACACTCGACCGCGGAAGAAAGATTGCCCAATTGCTGAACATGAAAGAACATACAAAAAGATGGAAAACTGAGGCCGACCTTATAAAGACTGATATTCTGAAAAACGGATGGAACGAACAATTGCAAAGTTTTACCCAAACTTACCATGAAACAGATTTGGATGCCTCGCTTTTGCTGATGGAGGAATATGGATTTATTTCAGGTACTGATGAGCGTTATATAAAAACAGTTCAGGCCATAAAAAAAGGACTTTTTTATAAAGGATTAATGTTTCGTTACATCAATGCCGATGATTTTGGGCGATTGTCTTCGTCGTTCACCATTTGCACCTTCTGGCTCATACGTGCACTTTATGTTACAGGCGAAACCGAAGAAGCAAAAGATATTTTTGACAAAATTGTTGGCTACTCAAATCACGTGGGATTGTTCAGTGAGGATCTGGACTTTGAAACCAAAAGACAACTGGGGAATTTTCCGCAGGCATACTCGCATCTGGCCCTGATAAATACGGCCACTCTGTTTTCAGAAGAAAGTCCTGTTTCACGATTTATTCGGCCTTGACCGAATTCAAATATTTGATAATCTACCGGTTCTACATTAAGCTATTCAGAAAATTAATGGTATCATGTTGCGGCATACTAAACCTCGCGTAGTCAGAAATTGAACCAACCTTAATGGTTACTGCTTCGGCAGGGAGTACATGAAACATATCTTCATCAGTAATATCGTCGCCCATAGCCATTACGAAATCATAATCATCCGTTTCCATAAGGCGGACAGCCTCGGTCCCCTTATTAAATCCAACGGTTTTCACTTCAATCACTTTTGTCCCCCGCATAATCTGAAGATTGAGCCGGGCACAGGGCATCATCAATGCATGGATAAGTTGTTTTTCCCGAAGATCGGCCAGCCATTTATCGCAATTACGGTAATGCCACACCATCGATGTTTTCTTTATCTCCAACCTTGAACCAGGTGTTTTGTCAACAATCTGCTGCATAATATTTGATAATTCGTCATCTTCGGGGAATGTAGTCGCAGAATTCTCTATCCATTTACCGTGCGCTTTATAAAATGCCCCATGTTCCGCCGCCAGATTCAGTCCGAGTTCTCCAAACCATTTGTCTAAAAAATCAGCATCTCTGCCACTGCTGATTACAACGGAATTTCTTTTATCGGCGGCCAAAGCTTTCAAGGTCTGCATCAATTGATCTTCAGGAATAGCCAATTCGGGTAACTTCATAATCGGAACAAGGGTTCCATCGTAATCAAGAATCAGTAACCTCTTTTTTGCTCTTTTGTATTGCTCAATAATTTGTTTTAGCGACTTTATGTCGATTTTTTTATTCTGAAGTAAGAAATTCTTCATCTTTATTTCGTTCAGCTCAGTCACAAAATCACTTGCCCATTTGTTGACCGACTGTTTAGAAACTGTTTTTTGCATTTTTAACATGCGTTTTTTTTGTTCCGGTTCTGGCATTAACATAGCCTCCAGCAAAGCTGCCTCAATTTCTTCAACGTCGTTTGGGTTAATAATGAGCGCTTCTTTTAATTCTGCCGCAACTCCGGCCATTTCGCTCAGTATCAATACTCCCGGGTTGTCGCGCTTCACTGCCACATATTCTTTGGCTACAAGGTTCATTCCGTCGCGCAAAGGTGTTACCAATGCAAAATTAGCAATATGATACAACGCCATTAATTCTTCGAAAGGAAATCCATGATAGAAATAATAAATGGGTCGCCAGTCAAGCGACGAATATGTACCGTTTACGGCGCCGATCATCTCATCAATTTTCGTCTTCAAATCGGCATAACGGTCAACCTTATCCCTCGACGGAACAACCACCATCACAAGTGATACCTTTCCCCTGTATTCAGGATGGCGCTCAAGAAAGAGTGAAAAGCCTTTCAACCTGTGCAGGATGCCCTTGCTGTAATCGAGCCTGTCAACCGAGAGTGCTAATTTGTGGTTGCCAAAGTTTTGCCTGAATTGATTGGCCATTTTCTGCACCGTTTTATCCAGAATTGCATCGTGGTGTAAGTCGTAATTAATTCCCATTGGGAATGCATCAACGTGTATAACCCTGTCATTATAATGAATCTCGTCCAAATCGCTGTCGAGGCCAAGAACACGATAGGCTGCACTGATAAAATGACGCATATAATCGTGGGTATGAAAGCCAATCAGATCAGCACCCAGCAGGCCTTTTAATATTTCAGCACGCTCGGGCAAAACGCGAAACAGTTCGTACGAAGGAAACGGGATGTGGTGAAAATACCCGATACTGATTCCTTCAATTCTTTCCCTGAGCAACGCCGGCAAAAGCATCAACTGGTAATCCTGAATCCAGACCATGTCTCCGGGTTTGAGAATTTTAACAGCTTCATCACAAAAAAGTTGGTTCACATACTGGTACGATTTCCAGAATTTTGTTTCGTATTGAATATAAGTATAGAAATAATGGCAAAGTGGCCAGATCATACTATTGCTGTAGCCCTCATAATAATCACGTATCTGATCTTCAGAAAGAAAAACAGGATGAAAATTTTCAGATAACAAACCTGCCCGAATTTCTTCCTTTTCCTCCTCGTTATCCGAAAAAATTCCAGGCCAGCCAATCCATTTCTTTTCTGCAAAGTTCTGTATCGAACTCAGTCCGGTGGCAAGCCCGCCTTCACTGCGTTCATATACATATTCATTGTCGGTTTTGCTAACTTTTAGCGGTAACCGATTCGAAATAATATATAGTGCCATTTTTAAGCTATTTTAAACGACAGGAAATAAAAATTTTATCAATTGTAAAAACATTTGTTTCTGTTCGTTTTTTATGAAATACCGTGAATTTAGTAAAAAAAAAACAGCTTTCCTGTTTTGATGAGCTACTAAAACAACAGCAGAGGAGTATAAATAACCTTATTTTATTTTGGCAAAATTTTCAAAATCAGGATATTTAATTAATTGAGTTTATCAACTCAATTTCCCCTTCTTCAAATCGAAACAGAGAAATGTTTCCTTTTTTCCCGACATAAAAAGTATGGATTTTAAGCGCTTGTTGAAGTGGAGCGCTGTTTTAGCCAGCGCAATTATTTTCAATGTAAAATCGGGATGAATATCCCGTTGGGGACAATCACATTGCAATTCAGCCCGAAATTTTTTTTTCAATTACAACGAATGAAGACAATTTGAATTTGTGGCTGATGCACATTAAGTTGCAAATTATGGCAGTATTTCTGACTTCCTTTGTGCTACTTAGTTAAACAGGGGGTTTTGCATGTTACTTTTTTATTGAACTTTAAAATTTATCTTTGGCAGCTTTAAATCTGAATATTTATAAATGAAATTATTTAAAAATCACACTTTTCATATACCCGTGCTGGGCGTTGGCTACTCTGTGGATACGCCCATTAAGGTTGCCCCGCTTGGTATTTCTTCTGTAATTTCGCTGGTTGACGACTCTACTATCGAAAGAATGCGAGAGTTTTACAGTCAGAAATTCGACATCCCTTTTAAAAAAATTACGCGTGATGTGGAAGATTTCAGGGCCAAACGAATTACATCGTACCTGAATGTTGTTGATGAAATAGTACAACGAAAAGTGGGTGAACTGAAAAATAGTGTTTCGGAGGCGGGTGGTGAGTTTGAAAAATATCTTCAGCTTTTGCCCGATGCCACAGAAATAAGGAAGAAATTAAACCTGGCTCAAAAAAGCCGCGAAGCTGCCGATGAACTCAGAAAATGGGTCGATTCAAAATTGCATGTGGGCTCGATTGATGTAAACATCATGACCAAACTCGACAAAACCAATTACAAGGATGGTGTTGAATTGCCAGCCGAACACAACGATGCACATGCTGCATTGCGTGGATTTGCCAACAGCAAACTCAAATCGTCGCTTGTACTTTCAGCCGGAATGAGTCCGCGGTTGTACAGTTACATCGAAAATTTCAAAGATTTTTTTCCCGATGAAAACGGGATAATACAAAAGAAAATCATTCTGAAAGTGAGCGATTTCCGTTCGGCATTTGTACAGGGGAAGATTTTTGCAGGCAAAGGGTTGTGGGTCTCGGAATACAGGATTGAGTCGGGTGTAAACTGTGGCGGACACGCTTTTCCGACCAACGGCATTTTATTTGGTCCGATTCTCGAAGAGTTTAAAAAGAATCGCGACCAATTGTACGAAACGTGCATCGGGTTGTACAAATCGGCATTACAAAAAAAGGAAATGCCTCAACCAGCCGAAGCTCCCGAAATTAAAGTTACTGCACAAGGCGGTGTTGGCACCGCCGAAGAACATACGTTTTTAATTGAAAATTACGGAATGGACAGCGTGGGCTGGGCCACGCCGTTTATGCTTGTTCCCGAGGTTATAAGTATTGATGATGAAACACTGAACCTGCTGGCCAATGCCAAGGAAGACGATTTGTATTACAGTGGTTTATCTCCGCTTGGCGTTCCTTTTAATACAGTAAAAGGAGTTTCGATGAGTTTACGCAAAGCNNTACAGTTGTACAAAAGGTTTTCTGAAATTCAATACCGAGTTTACCGAAAAACCAATTTGTACTTCATCGAAAGAGTATCAGCGTAAAAAACTGAAAGAACTCGCAGCACAAAATTTGCCTGAATCCGAGTACCGGAAAGCATATGAAAAGATTGTTGAAAGAGAGTGTCTGTGTAACGGATTGAGCACTTCAGCATTGATTTCGAAAGGAATTGAAATAAAACCTGATTTCAAGGTAACCTGTTGTCCGGGCCCCAATCTGGCGTATTTTTCAAAGGTTTCGACACTGAAAGAAATGGTTGACCATATTTATGGCCGGATGAATTTGTTGGATAACAGACCGCGTCCGCACATGTTTCTGAAAGAACTGAACATGTACCTCGACATTTTTAAAGAAAGGATGGAAAACTTCTTGAAAAACCAGGAGGATTCAAAAGAACTAAAGCAATTGCAGGCTTTTCAGCAGAATCTGTATGATGGAATCAGCTATTACCAGTCGCTGTTTGAGGAAAAGAAAAAAGAAGTAGTTGAAGAACTTGAACAGTTACTGGCCAAATACCCCGCACTGAATTACGCATTTAAGTAGTTCAGAGTTCAGAGTTCGAAACCCGGAACTTGAAACCCGGAATTGTTTTACTTTCCTTTTCGCCAGAAACGCAGCACAGTTTTTTCGGGGAAAATGCCGTGACTGACTGATTTAACATCTTCGATGGAGTAAAAAGCTTTTGGGTTGGTGGTTTTTACAATCTCCTCTACTTTCTGTATTTCGTTGCGGTTGATAATACTGTAAATGATGCTTACATTTTCATTTCCTCCATGAGCTTCATGGTGAGTTATTCCGTAACCGGCAGTTTTCAGGTTCATAATCAGGTTACTGGCATCGATGCTGGTGATAATCTGAATTTTTACGATTCCGATAGCCATTTTTTCCTCGATAATCAACCCGATGTAGTTTCCGGTTGCAAATCCGCCTGCATAAGCCACATAACACACCCAATTGTCGAGATTCTGAATGATTCTGGTGATGGCGAGCAGCCAGACAAATACCTCGAAAAAGCCGAGAACCGGTGCAATGTATTTGTGTCCTTTGGCAACCATTACAATTCTAATGGTACCAATTGTAACATCCACAATGCGCGATAGAAAAATCAGTAATGGCAGGATTAAGAAGGTAAACAGGTCGCTTGTGAAAAATGTATCAAGGATAATCATGGCAAGATTTTTTGCAAAGCTAAAAAATCGTGACGATTAAAACTCAGAAGTAAAATGGAACCTTATTTTTTTGAATTCGTCCTGAGCCATTTGCAAAATAAAGGGTGAGTCGGCCATAAAAACATCGCGACCGAGCTTGTCTTTCGCCATTTTCTGGTGTTTTCGCTTTTTGAACTCTTCGAGTTCCTTTTTATCGTCGCTCTGAATCCAGCAGGCTTTGTGCATAGGCATAGTTTCGAAACGGCATTTGGCGCCATATTCATGTTCGAGCCTGAACTGAATTACTTCGAACTGCAGCTGCCCAACGGTTCCAATGATTTTCCGCCCGTTAAACTGACTGGTAAAAAGCTGTGCCACACCTTCATCCATCAATTGGTCAACACCTTTGCCCAATTGTTTTGATTTCATCGGGTCGGCATTTTCGATGTACCTGAAAAGCTCGGGCGAAAAACTGGGCAACCCTTTGTAGTGGATATCTTCCCCGTCGGTAATGGTGTCGCCAATGATAAAGTTTCCGGTATCGGGCACACCGATGATATCGCCCGGAAAAGCCTCATCAATCACCTCTTTTTGCGCCGCCATAAATGCAGTCGGGCTCGAAATACGGATGGTTTTACCTGTACGGATGTGTTTGTACATGTTGTTTCGGACAAACATACCGGAGCAGATTTTTACAAAGGCAATACGGCTGCGGTGGTTTGGGTCGATGTTGGCGTGGATTTTAAAAATAAAGCCCGAAAATCGGTTTTCGTTTGGTTTTACTTCACGTTCCTCGGCAAAACTGGGCTTTGGCGGCGGGGCGATTTCAAGAAAAGCATCAAGCAGTTCCTGCACTCCGAAATTGTACAAAGCGCTACCAAAAAACACGGGAGCCAAATCACCCGCCAGGTACGGTGCCGTGTCGAATTCGGGGTAAACACCTTCAACCAGTTCGAGTTCATCGCGCAAAACCTGTGCATCACTACCAATATAATTTTCGAGTTCGGGCTTACTGATATCTTCAAATTTGATTCTTTCCTCAATGGTTTGAATATCGGGTTTAAAGAGTTTTAAACTTCGGTTGAAAATATTGTAAACGCCTTTGAATTCAGGGCCGTTGTTGATGGGCCAGCTCAATGGGCGAACTTTAATTTGTAACTGTTTTTCAATCTCATCCATCAGCGAAAACGGGTCGCCGGCAGGGCGGTCCATTTTATTTACAAACACAATCACCGGTGTTTTGCGCATCCGGCAAACATTCATCAGTTTTTCGGTTTGCGGTTCAACTCCTTTAGCCGCGTCAATAACAATAATTACACTATCAACCGCGGTGAGTGTGCGAAATGTGTCTTCCTGGAAATCCTGGTGACCGGGCGTGTCGAGAATATTTACTTTATAACCGTTATACTCGAAACCCATTACAGAGGTAGCCACAGAAATACCGCGCTGGCGCTCGATTTCCATAAAATCGGAGGTGGCGCCTTTTTTAATTTTGTTGCTTTTTACAGCACCCGCCACACGGATGGCACCACCAAAAAGCAGCAGTTTTTCAGTAAGCGTGGTTTTCCCGGCATCGGGGTGACTTACAATTCCAAAGGTCCGCCTGCGTTGTATTTCTTCCAGAAATGTCATTTTCGAATCTGTTTATTTTGAGGGCGCAAAAGTAGGGAAAGAAGTTTAAAGTTGAAGAAAACAGAAAGATTTGTTGAGATTTATAGTGATTTATTGTGTCAGTCACAACCAATCTCCATCAGTCTCTATCATTCACAATTAATCTCCATCACCCTTCATTTCTTAGTTCTTCGATTTTCTTAAAACATACGAAATATATCCCCAGTACTTTTCGTGAAAACGAACACTTTTTTTACCGATGATGTCGTTAAATGTCATCGGCTGGTCATCGGGGTGGAATTTCAGCTTTTCGCGGTCTTCGTACAACGCCTGTACTTCGGGGTGAAACTGCACTGCAAAAACATTGGGGTATTTTTTGTGCGCCAGTCCTTCCACTATTTTCCCGTCAGCCGAAACCGCAATCACTTCAAGGTTTTTCCCAATTTTTTCGGCAGCCTGGTGGTGACTGCTCAGCACCCGTGGGTTAAAGGATTTCGAAACTTCTACTGCTTTTCCAAAAAACGGATGGTCGGTAAACTGAATGGTGTGCAGGTTAATACCCATTAAAAGTGAGTCTTTCGAAATCTCCTGCCAGTAGTTTCGGTGGAGGTTGGCACGGCCGATTTCCAATGTTTTTTCCGGCGTTTCAGCTTCATAAATTTCAGCCGGAATATCCTGAATCAAAGTGCCGCCGGTAGCCACATTCATGGTTTGCATTCCCAGACAAAACCCTGTTACAACGTAATTTTTGTTTTTTTCCAACAGCGGTTTGTAATCCTCATTCCGGTAACTGCCTAACAAATGAAACAGAAAAGTGGTTTCAAATTGATGCCGGCCAGGGTCGGTTACCACCGAAAGCGAGTTTTCCTCATCATAAATTTCAGGCTGAATATCGGGGCCTCCAAAAAAGAAAACACCTGCCGAATTTTCGAAAACCTGTTTCAGTTGCGGGGTGCAGTCGTTTTCACCAAAAAGATTTTCATCGGTGAGTTCTCCTTTTATCTCGTGCAGGTAAAAGTTTCCGATTTTGTTTTCTTCGAGGTACTTTTTTGTTTGTGTAAAATCATATGCCTGACCGGCAAAATATACACCCACAAACTTCATTTTCCGTGTGTTTACATCAAGCAGTTTTGCATTAACCAGAAACTGAACAGTTTTCAGGTTGGCAACCGTTGGGTTGGTAAGAATGATGTATTTTTTATGTTTGTTGAAATCTGTATTAAAAAAATCCTGGGAAAAAGCGCCCAGAAACAGTACGATACTAACCGTCAATAGTAAGAATTTCTTCATTGGTTTTAATTTTAGCCAAATATAAGAATAGAAAAATGATGGGAAATCGGTGAAACTTCCAATTTTTCTACCTTTGGCAAAAATCAGTATTTCGGTATGATAAAAATACACAACCCTTTTGCGGATATTGGCAGCCGCGACAATTACAACTGTTTTGGCTGTTCGCCTTTTAACGAAATTGGTTTGCAGCTTGAGTTCTGGGAAAATGGCGATGAATTGTTGGCCAAATGGCAGCCGCGTCATTCGCTCGAAGGCTGGCACGATGTACTGCATGGCGGTATTCAGGCCGCGCTCATCGACGAACTGGCAGGCTGGGTTGTGCTGATAAAAATGAAAACATCGGGCGTTACCACGGCACTGAACATCAAATACCTGAAGCCCGTAAATATCTCGAAGGGCGAAATCACCATCACCGGAAAAGTAATATCCGCCGACCGCAAAACAGCAACTATCAGCGCAGTGCTTTTCGATGGCGAAGGCGCTGAATGCGCTACCGGCGAGGCAATTTACTATTGTTTGCCAGAAAATGTGGCACGGGCAAAATACCATTATCCCGGTCACGAAGCGTTTTATCAGGCATAAAACAAATGCCGGTCAGTGGTGAAAGGGTTAATAATTCAGATGAAATTTTTTCAGGTCATTTCAGGATTGAATTGGTTGCTCACAAAATGCCGGTACAGAAAATCAGTGTCGGCGATGTTTGAATTTTTCCTGGTTCTGGATTAAATCGTCTTCTTCTTCGTACTCGTCATAAATCGATAAACGTTTTTTAGAACCTTTGTCTCTTGAAGCAACACCATTTCTTCCAAAATCGTAGCTGTCGTCAAAATCAGAATGATTTTTCCTGATACTATTCTTTTTCATTTTTAAAAACAATAAAACTTAAAATGAATTAAAATCGATTAACTGTTAAACATCGGTGAAAAATAAAAATTTTTTGAATAAGTTGAGCCGTCAGTCATCTTTTTTCAATGTTTACAAAGGCTGCAAAACGATTCAGGGTTGTTTTTTTATTATTTTCACGCTCAATTTTAGAGTCCTGTAGAAATTGTTGCTGGGTGAGGCTGAAAAGTATTTCGTCAGGTTAAAAATGGAATATAAATTTGAATTCAGGGTTACCATGTTGAAAATCAATTTATTAAATCAGAAAAGATTTTTCAGGTTTATTTTCGGAGTTTCGGTGCTGATGTTTTTGCTGAATTGGCAGACGTTCGCGCAAACCGACAAAAAATTGGAAAAACAATTTGAAGAGGCAAAAACAGCCTACTCTTCGAAAAATTACAACCAGTCGATTGAAAAATGCACACGCATTTTAACCGAGAGCCCGGGTTTTCGGGATGCCCATTTACTCCTGGCCGATATTTACAGCGAAATTGATTCGGTAAACCTTGAAATTCAGCATCTCACAAAAGCAAATGAAATTGCAGCGCAACCAGTAATTGCCTTTCGTTTAGGCGAAGCATTTTATAAGAAAGCCGATTATTCTGAAGCACTTTTAAATTACAACGAATACAGTAAAAGCAAAACAATTCCCGAAAAGCGGCAGTTTTTATTAGCCTGTAAAATTGCAAGTTGCCAGTTCGCGATAAGTTCGATTGAAAATCCTGTGGAATTTGACCCTCAGAATATGGGCGACCAGGTAAACTCGGAATTTGATGAATATTGGCCAACACCGTCGCTTGATGGTAAAAAACTTGTATTTACAAGATTATTAAAGGGTAATGGACAGATGGCACAGGAGGATTTTTATGTAGCCGACCTGGATTCAATGGAGTTGAAAAATGCACAGCCATTGACTGATGTAAACACACACGATAACGAAGGCGCACAAACTTTATCGGCCGATTCAAAGATTCTGTTTTTTACTGCCTGCAATCGTCGCGATGGTTTTGGTAGCTGTGATATTTATTTTTCGCGATTTGCAAACGGAAAATGGAGCAAACCTGCAAATGCCGGCAGCGTACTAAATTCAAGCGCCTGGGAAGGTCAACCTTCGTTTTCGTCGGATAACAGGTATCTCTACTTTTCGAGCAGCAGACCCGGCGGTAAAGGGAATAAGGACATCTGGCGGACTGAATTTATGGGATTCTCAGAAATTGGCACTCCAAAGTTTAAATCGCCGGTAAATATGGGAAGTGAAATCAACACAAGCGGGAATGAAATTTCGCCATTTATTCATGCCAACGGGCGCAACTTTTATTTTGCTTCCGATACGCATGTGGGGATGGGAGGATTTGACCTTTTTACTGCCGAAATCGATGAATTCGGTAACATTCTGGGAATGAGAAATATGGGTTACCCAATTAATACAAACAAAGACGAACTTGGACTTACCATCAGTTCGATTGGTGAAACCGCTTATTTTTCTTCGGCTCGCGTAGCCGAAAAGGGCCTCGATATTTTTTCATTTAATCTTACACGTGGTTTACGGCCAACACCGGTTTCGTATGTAAAAGCAAAAATCAGCGACAAGAAAACAAGGAAAGTGATTCAGGCTGATATCGACCTGATAAACCTTTCGTATTCACCGCCGCAAAGCCGCATTGAACATGCCGACGAAAAAGGTGAGGTTACACTTGCATTGCCTTTGCAGCGCAATTACTCGTTTAATGTTTCGCACCCCGGTTACCTGTTTTATTCAAAATCGATTTTGTTGAAAGATTCAACTTCGCTGATGAATCCGTTTGCGCTTGCCATCGAACTCGAACCCATTGAAGTGGGCGCAAAAATGGAGTTGTATAATATTTATTACGAAACAGATTCGTTTAGGATTTTACCGCAATCGGAGCCAGAATTAGGCAAACTTGTGGCTTTTCTGCAAAACAATTCAGCGCTGAAAGTTCAGATACAGGGACATACCGACAGCTCGGGTTCTGCGGAACGAAACCAGAAACTTTCTGAACTCAGGGCCTCCTCGGTGGTTGAATACCTTGTGAGTCATGGAATAGCAAGGGATCGACTTCAATCAGAAGGATATGGAGATAAAGTTCCGGTAGCTGACAATGCCACAGATGAAGGACGCAGACAGAACCGTCGGACAACAGTTAAAATTACCGGAAATTAGTTTGTCGCTGTTTCGGGTGCGGCGCCCGCCTGACTTCGGGCAGGGTTTGTGACCGCTGTTATTAAACAGGTTAAAATCGTGGTACGCTACTCCAGTCCAATCAGTAACGAAACAAAATAGTTTCGTGGATTGCCGGGGTAGTAATAACGAGGTAAACCTCCGCCAACCGAAGGCGCATTTACCGCGAGCATCGATGCATAATGCACATCAAAAATATTCTGGATTCCTGCATGTAATTGCAGTTTTAACCTGTTGATTTTTGTATTGAATCTGCCTTCGAAATTGGTGATTCCAAACGGGTCGGAAAATCCTGAGTTGGAATCATTCACAGGCATTTCTCCGGTGAACCGGTGCCAGATATTAAAGCTTAAACTTTTAGTGGCACTAAAATTGGCCAGTGCAAACCATGTATTTTTTGTGGTTCCAGGAATCTGTTTTCCAGAATAGTCAACATTCAAATCGGTAAATTCAGTAAAATGATAATTGGCAAATGTGGCTGTTCCCGAAATCATCAGCGACGGATAATGCTTGGGATTGGTAAGGTTCCATCGCAGCTCGGTTTCAAGCCCGGGATGTTCCGATTTTCCTGCATTTACGCCAATGTAGGCATCTTCGCCGGTACGCCTTGCCACCAGCAGGTTTTTAATGTAAATGCGATAATAACTGGCCGAAAACTGCACTCTGCCCGACCATTGTGAGCGAAACCCGATTTCGCTGCTCCAGCCGTTTTCTGGTTTAATATCAGGATTGATTTCACCTGCCGGAAGCAAAGTTTCTTCAAAAGTGGGTGTCGAAAAACCGTGACTGATATTTCCGAAAACTGAAATATTCCGGTTGACAACCACATTCACTCCCAGTCTTGGTGAAATGGCTGGCTGGTAATGTTGTTCGCCCGACTGGTCGCCGTTTTCAGTATAATAATCAGTATAATAAAAACGGGTCAGGTTGCCGTTTAACCCTGCCGAAATAAATAATCTTTCAGAAAAGCCCGATTCAAGCTGAACAAAAAGATTTTCGTACTGTCGTTTTTCCCGGTTGTCGGAAAGTACATCATTATTCCCGTTCGAAAATGTTGACCATCGGTAATTTTCGCGAAAAAATTCTATTCCCGACGATAGTGTAATGCGGCTGTTCTCTCCTTCAAACTGTTTCTGGTAATAAGCGCGCCAGCCTAAATAGTCCGAATTCTCGCCGAGCCTGTTAAAAGGCCGCAATTCGTCTGCATTTTTGAAGCTGCCAAAAGTTGCAGCCGAAATCTTCTGATAATTTTCGAGTGTAAAATTCAGTGTCACCCCAAACTGTCCGTTAGTATATTCTTCATTGCCTTTTGCATTTTGCCAGTTGGCAGCAGCCTTTTCGGGGGTTTGTTCAAAAGTGGTCAAATCAAGCGAACTGGGAATGTAGGCTTTCATTTTTGTGCCTTTCAGTAAAATCTGCAATTGGGTGGTGGGCGAAATTTCCCAGGCTGAATTTAATAGCAGGTTCGTGCGGTTGGTTTCGTTATTTTCACGGTAGCCATCACTTTTTAATACCGAACCATGTGCAAAAATGTTAATATTCTTGGCGCTGATTCCAGCGGAAAGCAGGTTTTTTATGGTGCCGAAAGAGCCAATCGTAGTTTGGTTTTGTACAAAATCGCTGGTCACACTTTTTGGGTAAAAAAGCACTACACCTGCCAAACCTGCGCCAAACAAACTCGACGACGGGCCTTTTATAATTTCAACCCTACTTATGGCGCTGTTTTCGAGGTCTTCGAGTGTGGTTTCCCCATCGCCCGAAGTAAGCGGTATTTCGCCAAAATAGGCTTTGATTTTGTTGGTGGCATAAGGTGTGCGTGCGCCAATGCCACGTATGGTTAAACGGTTGGTATTTAAAGTTCCGTTGTGCATCAGCACCCCCGAAACCTGGTTTAATGCTTCAACTGTCGTAAGTGAATTTCCCATTTCGAGTTGCAGCGGAGAAATTACATTCACAGGAGCCGGAATATTAAAAATGTTGTAGGGCGAACGAAAGGCAGTAACCGTTACTTCATCAATTTTTCCCGACAAAGTGGTATCTTTTTGTATCGGTTTCTGTTCTTGTCCGGAAAGCGAAAGATTAATAACGATAAAGGCAAAAATGATAATATGTTTCTTAATTCTCATCCGATTATTTTCAGCTTAATCATACATATAAAACGTGATTTTTGTTTACACTGTTTTGCATTTATGCTGAAAGATTGAAAAAAAATAATACAACTGTAATTTTATACACTTTTCGTTACTTTTAACGCCTGAATCAAAAAGAACCTGATTTGTTGTTTAAGTTTTGAAATATTTATAAATCAAATAATTACATCTAATGAATAAACTTTTTTCAGGATTTATTTCGCTATTGATTATTTTGAGCGCCTGTCAGCCTGCAACTGAACAAAAACAGTCGTCAGCCGGTGGTGATATTGAAAAGCGGGTTGAAGAGCTGCTCGCAAAAATGACACTCGACGAAAAAATTGGTCAGCTGAACCAATATACATCGCGCTGGGAAATGACAGGACCGGCTCCGGCAAATGCCGATTCGATGTTTATTTACAACATGATTAAAGAAGGAAAACTGGGGTCGATGTTGAATGTTACCGGTGTTACAGCAACCAGAAAGGTGCAGCAACTCGCGGTTGACAGCAGCCGGCTGGGGATTCCGTTGATTTTGGGGTACGATGTGGTTCATGGTTATCGAACCATGTTTCCAATTCCGCTGGGCGAAGCTGCCAGTTGGGACCCCGAAATTGCAAAATTATCGGCAAAAGTTGCTGCGGATGAATCGGCGGCTGCCGGTTTACACTGGACTTTTGCTCCGATGGTTGATGTATCGCGCGATGCTCGTTGGGGAAGAGTTATGGAAGGCGCAGGTGAAGACCCGTATTTGGGAGCTCAGTTTGCATTTGCCCGTGTTAAAGGTTTTCAGGGTGATGATTTGGCCGCTGAAAATACAATTGCAGCTTGTGTAAAACACTTTGCTGCTTACGGTTTAGCCGAAGCAGGTCGCGATTACAACACGGTTGACCTGAGTGAACAGCGTTTGCAAAACGAAATCCTGCCTCCGTTTAAAGCGTCGGTTGAAGCCGGTGCTGCCACTTTTATGAATTCGTTTAACACGCTGAACGGTATTCCTGCCACGGGTAGCGTTCATTTGCAACGCGATATTTTGAAAGGGGAGTGGGGGTTTGATGGTTTTGTTGTTTCCGACTGGGGTTCAATTGGTGAAATGATAAATCACGGAGCTGCTGCAAATAATCGCGAAGCCGCAAAACTGGCAATAATTGCCGGCTCGGATATGGACATGGAAGCCAATGCGTACATCAACGAATTGAAAGGGTTGGTGGAATCGGGTGAAATACAGGAATCGCTGATTGACGATGCGGTTCGTCGTATTTTACGTGTGAAATTCAGGCTTGGATTGTTCGATGACCCCTGGAAATATTGTAATCCGGAACGGGAAAAGAGCGTGATTTTGAGCGAAGAAAATTTACAGGCTGCTCGCGAAGTAGCAAAGAAAAGTATCGTTTTATTAAAGAATGAAAACAACCTGCTGCCACTTCCAAAATCGGGTAAAAAGATTGCTGTGATTGGCGAACTGGCTGCCAGTAAAGATGTGCCGCTGGGTAACTGGCGTGCGCAGGCAATCCCGAATTCGGCAGTTTCGCTGCTCGAAGGAATCACTGCCGTTGTTGGTGAGCAAAATGTAATTTTTGCCAAAGGGCCTGATTATGTGATTAGTCAGCGAAATTTTTCAACAAAACTAAAGTTTAACGAAACCGACCTTTCGGGACTTGATGCTGCCGTAAAAGCAGCACACAGTGCCGGAGTGGTGGTGATTGCTTTGGGCGAAGATTGTTTCCAGAGTGGCGAAGGCCGCAGCCAGAGCGACATTTCTTTAAAGGGACTTCAGCAGAAACTGCTCGACGAGGTTTACAAAGCGAATAAAAATGTGGTTGTAGTGTTAATGAATGGCCGTCCGCTCGAAATTAATAAAATGGCAGAAACAGTTCCGTCAATTCTGGAAACCTGGCACTTGGGTTCGCAGGCCGGAAACGCCATTGCCGACGTACTTTTTGGCGATTACAATCCTTCAGGTAAACTGCCTGTTTCATTTCCACGGTCGGTTGGGCAGTTGCCAATGTCGTACGCCCATTTTTCAACCGGTCGCCCTTCGGGTAGTGACGATGTTACGCTTTGGTCGCGTTATGTCGATGTGAGTAATTCGCCGCTTTATCCGTTTGGTTATGGTTTGAGCTACACCACATTTGAATATTCAGGGTTGACACTTTCTGATTCGGTTTTGACAAAGGGCGGCGAATTAAGCGCAACTGTGACTTTGAAGAATTCGGGTGAAAGGTTTGGTGAGGAAGTTCTTCAGTTGTACATCCGCGATTTGGTTGGCAGCATTGCACGGCCGGTGAAAGAGCTGAAGGGATTTCAGAAAATCGGGCTGAACGCAGGAGAATCAAAGGAAATCACTTTCAAAATCACCGAAAAGGATTTGCAATTTTTTAGTGAAGCCAATGGTTGGAAAGCTGAACCCGGACAGTTTAAACTTTGGATTGGCACAAGCTCAGCCGAAGGATTGGAAGGCAGCTTCGAATTGAAATAGTTAAGTAAATGCCACAGATTTATAGATTGATTTTTTTTCTTTCTGTGAATCTGTGGTGATTTTATTTTTAAAAGAAATCATTGTTGTCCGGTAAAATTTAATGAGATTCCTTCTCCCGCCCAAAGCGGGATCGGAATGACAAGGCTTTTTGGTGTTTGCAGTTGATGGGGGCTGGGTTGGCGGNNCCGCCAACCCAGCCCCCATCAACTGTTTCTCTATATCTAACTCATTGTTATTCTGAGCGAAATGAAATGAAGTGAAAGAATCTCAATACAAAAAATATTTTTACCGGACAACAATGAAAAGAAATTAAAGAGTCTGGTGTAACTCGGTCAGGCTCTTTTACATTTTAATACCGCCCGTACCGGCGAACCATCCGCGTTTTCGTAAGGAAGTGGAAAACAATTGAACTCTCCTGAGTTTTCAGCAAAACCATCAGGAAAAACAAGGTTTTCGATGATAATCATGTTTTTGCCAAGAATGGCATAATGATTCGGATAATCTTTTGAATCCATCGAATCGGCAGAAATATGATCGAACCCGATTCCCTTCAGATTAAACCGAAGCAGAAAATTCAAAGCTTCGGGCATTAGCACCGGGAAATTTCCGAAGTAAGAAGGCGAACCCCAAAATTTGCTCCAACCGGTATTGAAAAGTACAAATTCACTTGTGGCAATTTTATCTTCCAATCCGCTGAATACTTCAATATCGATGGGATTTCCGGTTTTTATGATAATGGTCTCCCCGCAGAAATGGGCAACCGGAAGCTGGTCGAGCGTTTTTCCGTTTGCAATCATGTGTGCCGGAGCATCAATGTGTGTGCCCAAATGCGAGTGAAACCTGAAATGTGTTTCGCGGTAACCGTGTGTTTCAATCTGTGCTGCCGGAATAAATTCAGGTGGTTGAATTCCGGGGTACACCGGCGAATGGTTATTTAATTGATGCGATAAATCGTAAATTTTCATCTCATTTGATTTTTTGACAAAACTAAAAACTTTCAGGTCAACAAAATGACTGAAAACGAAAAGGAAATAGAACCAAATCAATTAAGGTCATTTAAACTTATTGCACGCAGTTATTTGTAAATGCCGGAATTACAGCTATTTTTAACAACGGAAACCGGAAATTGCAACCATGATTATTCAAAAAGCGCACGAAATAAAACCGTTTATTGTAATGGATGTACTTGAAAAAGCTGCTGAAATGGAGCGAAAAGGCATCAACGTGATTCACCTTGAAGTGGGAGAACCCGATTTTGATTTGCCGGTTTGTGTCTCAGAAGCAGCTGTTGAAGCTTATCGTGAAGGCCGAACGCATTACACGCACAGTCTCGGCGACCCCGAATTGCGAAAAGCGATTTCAGTACGCTATAAAAAGGAATACAATGTAGAAGTTTCGCCCGACCAGATTATTGTTACCTCGGGCAGTTCGCCGGCCATTTTGCTTACATTGGGTGTTTTGTGCGATGTGGGCGACGAAGTAATTATTTCGGACCCCGGTTATGCCTGTTACCAGAATTTTATCCGGTTTTTAAATGCAGTACCGGTGAAAGTTCCGGTGTACGAGGAAGATGGTTTTCAATACCGACCGGCTGAAATTGCAAGGCGAATTACCCCGAAAACAAAGGCAATCATAATTAATAGTCCGATGAACCCAACCGGAAACCTGCTTTCGGGAGAAGTAATGAAAGCTGTTGCTGCGTTCGGAATTCCAGTGATTTCGGATGAAATTTATCATGGGCTGGTTTATGAAGGTCGGGCGCATTCGATGCTTGAGTTTACAAAAAACACTTTTGTGCTGAATGGTTTTTCAAAGCTTTTTGCCATGACCGGATTGCGGCTGGGGTATGTAATTGCACCAGAGGAAGCTGTTCGCCCGATGCAGAAACTTCAGCAAAACCTGTTTATTTGTGCAGGTTCTACGGCACAGCGGGCGGGGATTGCAGCATTGAAAGCGGCTGCCGGCGATGTTGAACGAATGCGGAAAATTTATGATGAGCGGCGTTTGTACATGATTGATCGTTTCAAGCAAATGGGTTTTGATATCAAGGTTCCGCCAACCGGGGCATTTTATGTTTTTGTAAATACGAAACACATTTCGAATGATAGTTATTCGCTTGCATTTGATATTCTTGAAAAAGCGCGTGTTGGTGTTACCCCGGGCATCGATTTTGGGGAGAATGGGGAAGGTTTTCTCCGATTATCGTATGCCAATTCAATCAAAAACATTGAAGAAGGAATGAACCGGTTACAAAATTATCTTTCGGCGTCCCGTAAATAGTTCATAAATTTCAGCTTAAATACAACCGCAAACAAGACCGTCGGCAAGGCTGTCGAGCAATTCAGCTTCTTTAAGCTTTTCGTTTTGTGAGTTTTTACATTCATTACAAACCGGCATATTTACCACAAGGTTAAACGATGAGTTTTCGCTTTTTACCGGTTTTTCGCAAACAAAACATTTTTTGTCAAGGTTCTCCATTCAATTTATTTTTTTGCAAAAATACCGAATCTATCCGGAAATTTATGTTAGCGTGTAACAGATATCTTGCAATGATAATTTTACTGTCAGATGGTAAATTTGTTTAAATTGATTGTGGCTTTTTGTTGATTTACTGATTTTTACAAATAGGATGGTTAATTGTTGATATTTGGAATACGATTTTAAACGAATGATTTTTTATATTCGGGCATGAAAACTCTTATAGTTACAGTTGTTTTTGTAGTATTATCGCTCGTAAGTTTATGTGACGATTTTACATATTTAAGATCGTGGGAAGGGTTACCTGATGGTGAAATCAATGCAATTGCACAGGACAGTTCAGGAAATATGTGGCTGGCTACCTGGTCGGGGCTGATAAAATACGATGGACAGCAGTTTGTTGTTTATCGTCCGGAACTTGGCAGGAAACAAAGCTTACCCGATAAAAAAATTAAGAGCCTTATTGTCGATTCTGAAAATCAATTATGGATAACAACCTCCCGTTATCTTTGTCTTTATAATGCCGAAAAAAATACATTTCAACAGATGGAGTTTGAGCATCAGACCCCTGGAATTATGAATATATTGCAGGTTGTTGAGGTTAATAAAATGTTGGTGATAAACACAACAAACGGACTTTTTACATTGCCCGTTGATCAGAAAGAGAATAAGGATTATTTATGTAAAAAGCCTGTTGTGCTTCAAAATGGTACACCGCTGAATGATTACTATTATAAAATCAGTTTTTTTAACGAAACACTTTTGCTGTGTAAACAATACTCAGGCGATCCAATGCGTCTGAGTTATTCAAAACTTTCAAAACAAAACGGAGCAGTAGAAATACATGTGGAGAAAGATTTATTTTTTCCACACAGGATTCAGAACATTTCTTATGTACCAGCTGACGACCGTTTGTTTTTAGGCACTTCATCAGGTTTAATTTCATTTCAGGCATCGAATCCTGAAACAGGTCAGGAGATACATTTTGAAAAAGACAATATCACCCAGGTTTATTACGCGAGTAATCATACACTTTATATTACACTTTCACTGCCTGAAATAAAATATATCGATTTACATACCGGTCTGACCGGAAGTTATAAACCAAATCCTAATCAGACGGGAAGTTTGCTGAATAACAATGTAATAACAGTTTTTGAAGATTTTTCAGGAAATTTATGGTTTGGACATCAGGGGCAGGGAATCAGTATTCTTAAATTAAAAAGAAAGGAGTTTAAAACTTTCAGGAAAGATATCAATAGTAGTAAATCGCTGAGTTCGAATACTGTAATGTGTTTTGAACAGTCGGGTGATGAATTTTTTATTGGTTGCAGAACAGGTGGTTTGAATGTTATAAAAAAGAGTGAATTAGAAGCTGCTTCTCCAAAATTTGAATTGATAAAGTGGCCGGTAAATACATATCAGTTTGAATGGACTGAACAAATTTGGGACATCGAAAAACAATCTGATTCAATATTCTGGGTTGGCACAAACCTTGGTTTATTTAAACTTGAAAAAAAGTCGGGGAGTTGGAGGGTTGAACCATTTAGAGGTAGTCCTGCGATTGATTATAATATCAGAAAAATATATATCGATAAAAACGGAAATATTTGGTGCGGTACTTTTTCATACGGTTTATTATTTATTCCTGATCCTCGTCAGAATAAAAGCGGGAAAAACTTTCAATTTACATCAAATCCAGATGATCAGACTTCTCTTACCGATAATACGATAATTTCAATTTTTACTGATAGTAAAAACAGATTTTGGGTGGGCACTGAAAATGGATTAAATCAGCTTGAAAAGAATTACGATAACCTCAATTTGTCGGGAAATGAAGCTCCACGACTGGCCTTTAAACGTTACGTGGCTCAAAATTCAAATTGCTCTTATTTGAATAACAACGAAATAAATGATATTACCGAGAATTATGATGGCAAAATATGGATTTCCACTCAAGGTGGTGGTATAAATATTTTTGATGTTGAAAATAACCAATGGAGCCATTTCACAACTAAAAACGGGTTGCCGGTTAACGATATTCAGGGATGCTTGCCCGATGAAGATGGTAATTATTGGATAAGTACAACCAATGGATTAGTAAAATTAAGCCGGTTTGGAGAAAAACCTGAAATCACGCTATTCGATATAAAAGACGGAATCCAGGGGGATATTTTTATGGTCAATTCGTTTTTTAAAGCTACCGATGGACAAATGTTTTTTGGAGGCGATTATGGATTTACCTGTTTTTATCCTGAAAATATAAAATCGAATTCAAATGCGCCAAAGGTTTCCTTCACCAACCTTGTAATAGGAGACCATGTATTTGAAGTTGGTGATACAATTAATAAAGGATTTGTTCTTGAAAAAGTACTTGACAGTACAACTGAAATAAGATTACCTTTTAAAGACAACACATTCAAAATAGGCGTTTCTTCTGTTCATTTTCAGGATCCCACAAAAAACCAAATCAGCTATTACCTTGAAGGGTACAACCAGAACTGGCAAACAATACCCGCAAGCAATCAGTTTATTGAGTTTGTTAATCTGCCATTTGGCGATTATGTATTACATGTTAAAGCAATTAGTGCTGATAATTTGTTGTCGGCAACAAAAAAACTACAAATAGAAATAGAGCCTCCCTGGTACCTGGCGTGGTATTCAGTACTGGTTTTTGTATTGTTAAGCATGGTCATGGTTACAGGATTTATTTTTCTGCTGGTACATCGGCAAAAACTTATTTATCAGCGAAAGCTGGCTGATCTCGCGGCACGTAACAACGAAAACAAAATGCAGTTTTTAACTAATATTGCCCACGACCTTCGAACCCCACTTAGTTTGATTATTGCGCCTATTGAAGATTTGAAGAGAAATTTTACCGGAAATAATCCGATTTTAGATTCGCATTTAAATATTATATCGAGAAACTCCAACTATCTGCTCCGATTGATTAACCAGATAATTGATTTTCAGAAATCAAATACCGGAAAACTTACTCTTGTCCCTGAACGTACCGATTTCAACGGTTTAATCAGAGATATTGTAATGAATTTTCACGGTCTTGAATCGAAAAGCGATGTACATATAGAGGTAAAAACACCCGATGAACCTGTTTTTGCAGTCACTGATATTCAGAAAGTGGAAGAAATATTATATAATTTGCTTTCGAATGCATTTAAACATACTCCTGCCGGAGAATCAATCGAAATATCACTTGAACGTGTTGCTGTAAACAACCGGATTGACGAAAATGCCAAAATCGTTTTGTCTGTTTTTAATCATGGCCCTGAAATAGCTACGGAACATTTGCCCTTGATATTCGAAAGATTCTTCAAAATTAATGAACAGGCAGAAGGATCCGGAATTGGATTATCGTACACTAAATCACTGGTAGAATTGCTGAGAGGAAAAATCAGGGCTGAATCAGTTCAGGGGAAAGGTGTAATATTTACTGTGGAATTACCCGTTGATTATAAGGATGTTGAAATATTACAGCCTGTATTTGAAGAAAGTACGATTGAAAGAGAAAAGCTCGAATCGTTCGAAAGACCGGAGGAATTGACACAGCGGGAAAAACGAAAAGTGGTGATTGTTGAAGATAATCAGGAGCTTCTTGATTTTCTGAATAATTTATTTTCAAGAAAGTACGAATGTTATACTGCTGCAAACGGAGCTGAAGGGCTTGAAATTATAAACAGGGAAAAGCCGGCGATTATTGTTACCGATGTTGTAATGCCGGTGATGGATGGGTTGGAACTTATTAGAGAAGTAAAAGGAAATCTTGAAACATGTCATATTCCGGTAATTCTGCTCACTGCAAATAACTCTGACGATGCACGAAAATCAGGATATGATATTGGAGCTGATGCATACATTTCGAAACCATTCGATATTGAGTTGTTACTAACACAATCTGAACGGCTGATTAAAAACAGGGAATTGATCAGAGATAAGTACAAAGCACAGAATTTCATGGTTGAAGTTGATGCACATACTTCAAAAGATACCGATTTTGTTCAAAATGTTAAAACCCTGCTCGAAGAACATATTTCTAATCCTGAATTTAATGTGAATCAACTGTCGCAACAACTAAATATAAGTACTACTCAGCTTTACCGACGACTAAAACAGCTTACCGGATATACACCTGTGGAGTTTATACGATTGATGAGGTTGCAAAAAGCACACGGATTGTTGGTTAACGGGAAAAACACAGTGAAGGAAGTTTGCTACCTGACCGGGTTTAATAATCTCTCTTATTTCATCAAATGTTTTAAAGAGCAATTTAACATTACTCCTGCAAGCTTTCGTGATCATGGAACGCTTAATGAGTCTGATAAACAATAAAATTCGAAAAAAAGTACCAATGTATTCTGTTCTGTTTTTTTTAGCCTCATTTGTATGATATATCGTAGTTAAGGACAGATTTGTGGTATATTGTATTTTCCATTTTTTGTATGTTTGGCCTCTGAATTTTTACCTATTTTAATACAGTTTAAAATAATTTAACTGATATGACTAAAATCAAACCTTTATTGCTGAGCACAGTAGTTTTGCTGTTTTTTTTCAGCTGTAAACAGGAACCTGATATTTATAATAGACCTGAATGGTTGGCAGGAAAAGTCTATACACAGGTTTTAGATCAACCCGAACTTTCAACCTTTGCAAAGTGTATTGAGTTAACTGGTTACGATAAAATTCTCGACGTTTCGGGAAGCTATACAGTTTTTGCACCCTCTAACGAAGCTTTTAGTTTGTATTTTTCTCAAAACGTGAAATATAAGACAGTTGAAGATATTCCTGTAGCTGAACTTTCAAGGCTTGTTAAATATCATATCGTTCAAAATCCATGGAGCAAGATACAATTGCGTACCCTTGATATTTATGGATGGATTGATACTCTTGATATTAATAATGACAAACCAAGAGGTTTTAAAAGAGAAACATTGCTGCTTGAATCCAACCGGAAATATGGGATTGAAAGCGAGGTAGTGAATAAGGAATTGAAATTTAGAATTGTAGATACCTTACAATCAAATAGATACCGCAGGGTTATCACCGATTCGCGTAAATATGTTCCTGTTTTTTATCAGGAGTATTTTAATATTTACGACCTGAACAAAAGTGATTATGAATATTATTTTAACCGAACATTTGATAGCGCCAACGATATTTACTATGCCGGTGCAAAAATTGTAAGCGAAGAAATACCTGCTGAAAACGGATTTGTTTATATAATCGACCGTGTGGTTGAACCATTGGATAACGCATCAGAAATACTTGAAAGAAAAGATGGTGTTTACAATTACTCTGATTTTCTGGATGTATTGAATATGTTCCCCGAATTCGAGTATAACCGGGAAAAAACATTTGCTCAACCAGGCGCCGAACAAGGTATGGTAGTTGATTCGTTATTCGATCTTTCGTTTCCAGATCTTGCTTTTGATTTCAATGGTGAGAAAACAAGTCCTCCTACCGGAACCTACGGTTTACCTTCAAACGTTACTATCCGCTACCATCATGGTTTAATGGCACCTACTAATGAAGCATTCCAAAGTTTTATTAATGAATATATACGTATTCCTAACGGATGGGGAAATTTCATGAGTACACCTGAACATATTAAACGTATTATTGCCAACACATATTTATCGGTAAATACAATTTACCCTTCCGATTTTGAAAAAGGATTTTACAACGGTGAAAAAGACATTGTAAGATTGGATGAAGGTAATATTATTCAAAAGGAATTTTGTAGCAATAGTTCGTTTTTAGGGCTTAAAGAAGCTATTGTTCCGCGTGCTTTTAAAAGTGTAACAGGACCAATTTATTTGCTTAAAGGATACAGCAAAGTAATGTATGCCATTGAACAGTCGGGCCTGCTGTCAGCCTTAAAACGTGAGAATGAAGATTACATGTTCTTTGTTGAGAATGATGTAAGAACCTCGCTGGATTCATCATTCCTTTACAATCCGGTTACAAAAAGATTTTCAGCATATATGATTATTCCGGGTGGATCAAAAGAGGTGGCATTTACTGATAACGACCTGCGAATTATGTTGCTTAACCACATCGCAATCGATAAGGCAGATGGTGTTGCCCGTAAAGAGTTTATACCTAATCTTGCCGGAAATATAATAATTATAAACAATGAAACCGGCGAAGTTTCGGGTACCGGAGCCACTACGGTTGGTTACAAGGGTACTCAATTGGCCCCTGAATATCCGGTTTTGCTAAGTGATAAAGTGGATAATGGTATAACTTATGACATACAGAACTGGTTGAGTTTTTCAAGTCCGACTCTTTATGGCAAAATTTCCACTGACTTTCCTAAATTTCACGCATTACTCCGGAAGGCAGGATTATCAAACGACAAGGAGTTTAAATATACATTTATCTCTGATAATGATTTTTACACGGTATTTATTCCGAGTGATGAAGCCATTGATGAGGCAGGACTTGAAAACATGCCTTTGGCAGATTTAGCCAATGTGCTGCTTTTCCATTTTGTTCAGGGAGATATGATTTTTACAGATGGTAAAAAAAGTGCAGGGTATTATGAAACAGCCAGAATTGATGAAAAATCAACTGCATACACAAAGATTTATACCAGTATTTATCTGAAACCAGAGATTGATTTAATTACAATACCTTCAAAAGAAGGAAATGTATTTGCTGAAATTGCCGAAGCGGATAACACTACTAATATAATTACCGGAGTTTCACGGGGTACCGGGCTGGAAGCCTTTACAATAATGTATAACAACGGTGTAATTCACGTGACTGATAAAGTGCTTTTTCCTGAATCGGTTACAATAAGATAAAAAGAGGAAACGATCACATTCAAATAATCAAACCAAAGGTTTACGAATACGATGAAAAAAATCAAATTAACGATAGTTCTGATCATTACACTTTTTAATCTTTCAACTGTTTTTGCGCAGGAAAAGACAATTTTAAGAGGACGTGTTATCGACAGTAACGACAAATCGACTGTAATTGGAGCCAATGTGGTTGAATACGACAAGGAAAGCAGGGTAATTAATGGTACCATTACCAATGTTAACGGCGACTTTGTTTTAACCATGAAAGACCCCGGAAACATTGTGAAAGTGAGTGTTATTGGCTATAAACCGCAGGAGATTAAAGTTGAACCAGGTAAATCTATCATGGTTGAACTCGTTTCTGACGATGTTGCAATTGGCGAAGTAAAAGTGGTAGCCGAGGCAAGATCGGTGAATAGTCTTACAAACATTGCCGATCGTGATAAAGCTTCAGCAAGTGTTAAAATCGATTTGATGGACATGCAGGATGCGGGTATAACTTCCGCAGCCGATGCACTTCAGGGTAAAATTTCAGGTCTTGATATTATCAGTTCTTCTGGTGACCCCGGCTCAGGTTCTCAGCTGGTAATTCGTGGGTTAAGTTCAATGGGAAACAATCAGCCGCTTGTGGTAATCGATGGTGTTCCTCAGTTTAAAGTTGAGAAAGGGTCGGTTGATTTAAGTTCGGCCGACACAGAAGATATCAGTAACCTTATTAATATTGCGCTTCAGGACATCAAATCAATCGAAGTGTTAAAAGATGCTGCTTCCACTTCCATTTATGGTTCGAGGGGCGCCGATGGGGTTTTACTTATCGAAACTCATAAAGGTAGAATGGGGAAAGTGCAGTTCGATTATCAATACAAAAACAATTACAGCGTACAGCCAGCAGCCATCCCCATGTTAAGTGGCGATGAGTATATAATGCTTCAGTTAGAGGAGTGGCACAATGCGTACGGCGTATTCAACATTGACCCTGAAATTGCTTACGACCGCGATTATTCAGGTTTTTACAATTATTCGGCAAATACCGACTGGTTAAAGGAAATCACAAAAAACGGAACTTCAAATGACCATTATTTCAGTGTTTCGGGTGGTGGTGAAAAAACAAGGTACTTCACCTCATTCGGCTATCTCGACGAAGGAGGAACAACAATAAATACTGGATATAAACGGTTCTCAACACGTGTTAATCTCGACTATTTTCTTTCTCGAAATTTGATGTTTCAAATCAAATTTAACTACACTTCAAGTTTAACTGAGCGCAATGTTGAACTCAGTGGCCGTAATATAAGGGAGATGGCATATATTAAATCTCCCAATATGAGTGTTTACGAATACGATGAAAATGGAAATCCTACGGGGGAATATTTTACTCCTATCCAAAGCTATCAAGGTGATGGTGTAACTTATTTTAATCCGGTTGCTGTGGCAAATCTGGGACAAAGAGATGAAAACTTCAGTAAGCTGGAGAACACTTTTATGTTGCAATATCGTGTAAACGATTGGATTACGCTGCGCGAAACAATTTCATTTCAGTATGCCGGAACCAAAGAAAAAAGATTCTTACCCTACAATGCAATTGGAGCCGACTGGCTTGACTGGCAAATTAACAAAGCCGAAGAAGGAAATAGCCTGAACCAGGGAATTGTAACCGAAACCCAGTTGGCATTTGGTTCGCCATTTAAAAATAAAGATCATGAAATTTCAGGAGCGTTAACCTGGTCAACCGATCAATCGAGTTACGAGTGGATGAATATTCAAAGTAACCGGATTCCCAGTACCGATATTCAGGATCCTGCCATTGATGCAAGCATCAACTGGCTTGGCAACGGTTCGGGCGAAAACCGTCTGGTAAGTGGTGTTGGTAACATCAATTATAAATATTTGGATAAATACCTTTTGCAGGCAAATACACGTGCCGATGCACACTCTTCATTCGGTATAAATAACCGATGGGGTTTATTTTATGGGGTTATGGCCGGCTGGCGGTTTTCAAACGAAAATTTCATGAAATCGATTCCCTGGCTGGGCGAAAGTATGTTACGGGCAAGTTACGGTGTTGCCGGAAGGCAGCCAACCGATGTTTATGCACGTTTTGCATCGTATGAGTCAACCGGTTCAGGCGGATATATAACAAATCCGGCTATTGCACCAACAAGTATTCAGTTAAACAACCTTCAGTGGGAAAATATAAGCTCGTGGGATATTGGTGGTGAATTAAGTCTTTTTAAAGACAGGGTTTATCTTGAAGGTGACTTTTACCACAAATTAACCACAGACATTTTATTCGGAAATTACCAGATTCCATATTCATCAGGTTTCGATGTGTTGAAATACCTCAACGGTGGCGAAATGACAAACTATGGGTGGGAGTTAATGGGAGATTATAAAGTAGTGAGGGCAAAAGACTGGCTGGTGTCGTTTAATTTCAATATTTCCCAAAACATAAACTCATTTAATAAACTCCCCGATAATTTCAATACAGAGCGATCAACATCAATTGGCAATGGTCAGTATCCGTTACGTGTAGTTGAAGGTGAACCAATCGGGTCATTCTTTGGATTCAGGTATCTGGGTGTTTATTCAAGTGATGCGGATGCTGTAGCCAAAGATGCAGCCGGTGAAATACTGTATGATGCTGAGGGAAAAGCAATTCCGATGAGGTACCAGGATTCATATACTTTCAAAGGTGGCGACCCTATTTATGAAGACATTAATAAAGACGGGAAAATAGATATTAACGACGTGGTTTATATTGGAGACTCGAATCCCGATTTTCTTGGTGGATTTGGCTCTACAGTAAAATATAAAAGCTGGGATTTCTCAGTTGCTTTTCATTACAGACTTGGATTTGATATCATCAACGGTATTGCTATTCAGACACAAGGGATGAACAATCGCGACAACCAGAGCAAAGCAGTACTAAACCGCTGGCGGGTTCAGGGACAAAACGAAGATGGAATGCTTCCGAAAGCATATATGAATCACCCTGCCAACAATTTGGGATCGGACAGGTATGTTGAGCCTGGCGATTACATCCGCTTGAATAATATTAAGCTTTCGTATATGCTGAGTAACGATTTGTGCAGAAAAATAGGTATCCGAAAAGCCAATATTGCACTCAGCGCCCGTAAGTTAATTACCTGGACCAATTACACAGGTCAGGATCCGGAAATCGGACAGGATGCTTCGAATCCATTTTGGATTGGTGTTGACTATGCACGCACCCCTCCTCCTATTATTTATTCGCTTAGCGTTGGTATTGGATTTTAAAACGGAAAATGAGGAAAATGATGAAAAAGTTAGCAAAATATATGATGGCCGCTTTGATTGTTTTATCACAAAGCGCTTGTAGCGACTGGCTCGAACTTATCCCGCCGGGCGGGTTGATCAGGGAAGAATTCTGGAAAACAAAAGCTGATGTGGAAGCCGTTTTAATGGCTGGTTACAGCACATTCTCAACCATGGACAGAAACATGTTTCTCTATGGAGAGCTCAGGGGCGATATGCTTGAGGGTAGTTCGAATCAACCCTGGAATGAGCAGCTGATAATGGAAAACAATATTTATCCTGACAATGGATTTACAAACTGGAATAATTTTTACAAGGTAATTGATTATTGTAATGAAGTAATTGTGAATGCACCTAAAGTTCAGGAGATTGATAACACATTTACCGATTACCAGATGCAGGGTTTGGTAGCAGAAGCTTATTTCCTTCGGAGCCTGGCCTATTTTTATCTTGTTCGGATATACAAAGATGTGCCTTTGGTACTCGAACCTACCGAGACCGACGATGCTGATTTCTACGTAAAAAAGGAAACTGAAGAAAATGTTTTGAATCAGATTGTTGCCGATCTTGAGGCTAACCGCACTTTTGCCCCTTCTGAAAGTTTTAAAACCATTGCCGAGAACAAAGGGCGTGCGTCAAAAGCTTCATTCGATGCATTGCTTGCCGATATTGCACTTTGGCGATTCGATTATAATAATGTTATTAAATACGTTCAACAGATTGAAGTTACACAAAAATTTGTGCTGTTGCCTGGTGGCAGATGGTTCGAACTCTTTTTCCCGGGTAATTCACTCGAAGGAATATTCGAATTTCAATTTGATGGTAACCTGAATCAACGCAACGGAACCTATGGTTTGACCAACAGGATAAGTAACCAATACAAACCCAGTCAGAAAGCCATTGAAATGCTTGGGTTCGAATTTGCCAGCGAGATTGTCAGAGGGGAAGAGGCATCGATAAAAAAATATGGCGAAGATGATTTTATTATCTGGAAATATGTGGGGCAGGCTCCCGATGGACAAACTGTACGTTCAGGCAGCGAGCAATACAGTTGCAACTGGGTTGTTTACAGGTATGCCGATGTATTACTGATGAAAGCCGAGGCTCTTTCACAACTGGGAAGATATAATGAAGCTCAAAGTATTATAACCGAAATTCGCGACAGAGCAGGGGTAGGTCCGCTTGCCATTGCGAATTCAAACGTAGCATACGAAGATGCAATTCTCCAGGAACGCGCACTCGAATTTTCTTTTGAAGGGAAAAGATGGTTCGACCTGTTAAGAATGGGGCGCCGGAACAATTATGCCCGAAAAGATAAGCTGATTGAAATTATTGTCAGCAACGTACCATCCACTCAGAAAAGAATTCTGGCAACAAAACTTACTAACCCGCAAGGCTGGTACCTGCCAATTTTTGAAACTGAAATTGAACGTAATAAAGAGCTGGTTCAAAATCCGTATTACGATTTTTAATCAAATTCACTGAGAACTGACTTTACACGAATTGATTAAATTTTAAAAAGAAAAGCTGAAAAAATGAAAAAACTGATTTACATATTCGGATTAATTGCAACGGTTTCGTTTCAATCGTGCAAAGAACCTGATAGGATGGCCGGTTTCGAGGATGCTGAACAATATTCGATTTACGATTACATTGTTGAAAATAAAGAAAAGTTTTCTGATTTTCTTGCAATTATCGAGGCAGGTGGAATTGATAAAACTTTAAGTGCATACAATCCTAATGGAAACGAATACACTCTCTTTTTGCCTGGTAACGAAGCAATTAAAAAGTTTATCGATGCCACCGATGGAATTTCTTCGATTAATGATATCCTGAATAATCCTGAATATGCAAGGGCTTTTGCACGCTATCACGTGGTTAACATGGGAGTTCATACGCAGGATTTTCCGTTCGGAGCTTTTTCTGAACCGACACTTTCTGAGGATTACCTGACCGTTAGTTTTATCATTGAGACCGACACCTCGTACTATAAAATCAACAACCAGGCCGCTGTTATTATGCCAAATATTGAAGTTTCGAATGGTTATATTCACGAGATAGAAATGGCGCTTCAACCCATTACATTTACTTCGTTTGGGTGGCTCGAAAAAAACCAGGGATATTCAATTTTTAAAGAAGCTCTTGAACTTACCGGTGTAAAAACCTTGTTGGATTTTAATATTAAAGAGTTCGAGAATATTTCTCCGGTTACGCTGTTTCTCGAATCTGATAAAATTTATAACGAAAGCGGAATAAATTCATTGCAGGATTTGATTCAGCAAATCAGCCCCACAAATAGTGATTATACCAACATTAGCAATCCGCTTTACCAGTATTGTGCATACCATATTTTAACAGGAGGCCGGTATATTAACGATTTCGAAAATGTGGCAACCAATTACACCACATTGTCAGAAGTACCGCTGAATGTGAATGGCATGGGCAATGATCTTTTAATTAATAAAGGAAAGCAAGTGTTTGATACTATCATTTCAGGAACTGATACCACGATTATTGATTATATCGGATTTTTGTACGACGAAAGTAACATCACCACTCAAACCGGTGCAATTCATCTTATCGACAGAATACTTACCCAACAGGAACCATCACGCGCCGAAGTTACATTTGAGTTTTATGAAGAACCCGTTTTAAACGAATACAGACAAAAGGCAGGTTCTTACCTGATTGAAGACAAAGAATCGCTTGAAAATATAGAATGGGAGGGTGTTGATTTATTTTTTACTGAATTGGGAAGCCAGGAATCATCGGCCTGGGGAGCTGATTATCTTGAAATGAATGGCGATTTCAGAATTTCATACCAGATTCCGCGTATTGTGCAGGGGAAATATAAAGTATTTCTGGGGGCACAGGCCTTCGATTCAAGAAATGCGCTTGTAGAAGTTTATATTGATGGCAAAAAAATAAGCAGTCTCGTTGATTTAACTACCGGAGGAAGTGCTAATTCACCTTTTATAGGAAAGGAGTTGGGAACTATTGATTTTAAAAAATATGAAACACATAAAGTGGAAGTTATTCCGTTGATTCCCGGAAGATTTTTATGGGATTATATTCGTTTTCAGCCCAATTAATGCAGACTGTAATTCAAAATATAGGTAAACAAAGAATAAATAGCTAATTGAATTTGGTGGAAACACACTAACGATTAAATATCAGGAAAATGAAATTCAAATCACAAATATTAATTTTTTCAATTATGCTGATGGTTGCCATTGGTTGCAATAAGCAGTGGGATGAGCATTATTTAAATAGCGAGGAAACAGTTAACCAGGATGTTTGGGAAGTGTTACAAGCCGATCCAGAATTTTCTGAATTTGTGAATGTGATAAAACAAAGTAAGCTTGATACCATTTTCAAGTCAGATATTCCATATTCTATTTTTGCACCAACCAATGAAGCTATTGCAAAGTACAAGGAAACTAAAACATTTTCTGATGTGGTACTTGCGTATCATTTTTGCTCACACCTCATAAATTCGAGCAGCATTCAGGGACAAAGACAAATTCAGACTTTAACCGAGAAGTTTGCATTATTTGAAAGAAATGGTTCAGCAGTAACTATTGATGAAATAAAAGTTGATGCCGAGAGTCCGCTTTATTTGAATGGTCGTATTTTCACAGTTGGTCAGGTTGTTGAACCAAAACCCAATCTTTATGAATATTTTGAATTTACAAACCCGGTTCTTAGTAATTATATCGATACGCAGGATACCTTAATTCTCGATAAGGAAAAGAGTAAGCCACTTGGATTTGATGAAGAAGGAAATACGGTTTACGATACTGTTGCAGTTATTGCAAACAAATTTGAGATGAAATATTTCCCTGTAAAACATGAATACAGAAACCTGGCATCAACAATTGTTTTTCCTAAGGAGGAAGATTACCGGGAAGCACTTAATGTAATGGCTGAATCCTTAGGGGGTAATTACAATAATTACAATGATATTCCTGTGGAATGGCAGGAGAAGATTCTTATTCCTCATTTGCTGTCTCAGGGTGTATTTTTAAATCGGATTGAACCTGAAGAGTTTGTCTGGTCGTCGCCAACAGATACAGTAAAAATGATGAATATGCTTGGCGACAGTGTTGTAATTGATTATATTCCAACAGATAAGGCGCTCTGTAGTAATGGTTATGCCTACAATTACCAAAGTTTTTCAATTCCCGACTCGTTGTACAACGGAGGCGTTAAATATGAAGGAGAAAGACTATTGATTCCAACAGGATACAATAAATATTCATGGAATGACAGTGTTGTTTATAAAAGTGATATATCGGTATCTCCGCTACAGGAATTGATTCAGGGAGCTTCAAATGATTCAATAATCAGGGTTCCTTTCCCAAAAGGTTATGCCGGAAAGTTTTCTATTGAATTTAAAACGCCCAGCCTGTTTCCTCGCAAGTATTATATGATAATCAGTACTCATTTGGATATTGGCGGGATTTACAACATTTACGTTAATGATCAATTGGTTAAAACCTTTGATTACTATGATTATGTACTGTCACGTGGGATAATCTACAGTGTAACCGGCGAAAGATATTTACCCAGAGGAAGATTTAACAGGTTTGATATGTGGGTGGATAACATCGTGGATTACGGAAGTGCAAAAGTAAAAATTGAATATGCAGGGCCAGGCAGGGTTACAAGTAACGGGCTTGTAATCGATTATATTGAGTTTAAACCTGCACCAGCTGATAGTGAATAGTATATGCAGTATTTACAAAGTTATTAATTGATATTGTCGCAATTGGATGAAACTAAATGTAAATATACCAACTTGTTTTAGTCGCTTAAATAAAGTGAGTAATATGCTTCAAAGTAAAAAAACAGGCGTTTCAAAACAGCAATTTTCTGAAGGGTTTATCAACTTGAAAATCGCATTTGATTTGCAAACAAATATTATAATGAATAATCGTTATTTAATATCCCGGCTTAAAAGGTCAGTTGTATTAACCACACTTTTTTTGTGGAGTGCCAGCACAATATTCGCCCAGGATTCGCTGCTTGTAAAAGGTGTGATTGTTAACAGTTCTGACATTCCGGTAGCTAATGTGTCGGTTGGAATCGAAGGGTCGTTTGACTTACCGGCGGTGACCAATGAGGCTGGTGAGTTTACTGTTAAGTCGCCTTCAGGAAATGAATGGATAAATGTTTCGCCAGAAGGAAACTATAAAAAGAAAAGAGTATTTCTGAATAACCGGAGTTCGCTCAAAATTTACTTAACTGCCAACGATCTTGAATCGGGTGATGACTATGTATCAGTTTTGGCACATGATATTTTAAAGCGTGATATGGTAGCTTCATTTACTTCAGTAAATTCAAACGAAATAAAGAAGACCCCGGTTATTTCTGTTAATCAGTTTTTTCAGGGGCGTGTTGCCGGCGTTAATACAATTAATCGCTCAGGTGATCCGGGAAGTGGTGCCGTAACCTTTTTCCGCGGAGTAAATTCTATTACAACTCCCAATAATCCATTGTATATGGTCGATGGAATTCCGATGATGGGTAACGGCATNNGGTTCGAACCTCGATGGTTTTGAATACAACACGCTTTTGGGAATCAATCCGCTTGACATTTCAAAAACAACCGTTATTAAAGATCCTGCTTTCACCACAGCATTCGGGTCGAAAGCAAGTCATGGTTTAGTGATTATCGAAACACTCGATCCAAGCGCAACTCAAACAGTGGTTGAGCTTGACCTGCGGAGTGGAATGTCTCTATCACCTTCGAGTCAGATACCACAATTAAATGCAGCTCAACACAGGTCTCTTATCAGCGAGGTATTGTTTTCGTCAGGAAAACCCGAAGAACAAATTGTTATGGAATATCCAAACCTGTTTTTAACTCACGATGATGACAGGTTTATCGATTATCAGCACGATACCAATTGGCAGGATTTGGTTTTCGCCAACTCATCGTTTACAAACGTCAATGTGAAAGTAAAGGGTGGCGACGAGATTGCCCGATATGGTTTATCCTTTGGATATATCAACAGCAATGGCGTTGTAAAATCTACCGGATACGATGGATATAATCTCCGATTTGTAAGTTTGCTCAATATTTTTACCTGGCTGAAAATGAACGCTTCAGTTTCATTAAGTTATAATAATTCTGACCTTAAGGAGTCAGCCAGAATTTCGCAAACCAGCCCGATACTATCTGCACTTGGAAAATCTCCTATGCTAAACCCATATCAATATGATGAAGAAGGGCGGGAATTAACTGCTTTAATGAATGTTGATGAACTTGGTGTCAGTAATGCACAGGCTGTTATCGACAATTACAGTGCTGTTAACAACAATTTCAACTTTATTTCTACACTTGGTTTTGCTGCCGATATCTCGAAAAATCTGGTGGCACATGCCAATTTCGGGGTTACATATAATGTTCTGAAAGAACAGATTTTTATGCCAAATCAGGGAATGGAAAGATATTATAATTCCGAAGCTATAAACGTTGCCAAAGCTACAAACAACAGTCTGAACTCGTTTTATAACAACACCTATCTTAAATACAATAAGAAGATAGGCTCGAACCATGTTTTTGATTTTGTTACCGGGGCTAATGTATTGACTAACAAATATGAATTTGACTGGGGATTAACAAAAAATGCCCATGAAAACGATGAATACCGTATGCTTCAGGATGGACAGAATAATCTTCGCGAAATAGGTGGTGCCAACCGTTCATGGAACTGGCTTTCGTTTTACGAGAACTTTACTTACAGCTATAGAGATAAATACCTTGCAACTGCGTCAGTCTCGCTTGATGGTTCATCGCGTGTGGGCGATAATGCCGCGAATACTATAAAAATAGCATCGGTTCCTTTCGGGTTGTTTTACTCTTTGGGTGGAGCTTGGAGAATTTCAAATGAAGCCTTTTTGAAAGATAAATCAAAACTGGAGGAACTAAAACTTCGGCTTTCGTATGGCGTTACAGGCAATGATAATATTGGCGAAGCCACTGCAACTGATTACTATAATGCTGTAAAATTCCGCGAAACATCGGGTTTGATTCCTGGCGTGGTTACCAATGACCAACTTACTTATGAGAAAATAAGCCAGATAAATGGTGGTATCGACATCGCACTTTTGGGCAACAGGGTTCAATCGAGTATTGATTTTTACAGATCCACAATTGATAATCTGCTCATATATGCGCCAATTCCTGCATATTTCGGGTTTGACTACAGACCTGAAAATGGTGGTAAAATGCAAAATCAGGGAATTGATTTCAGTGTGCTTTTCAGGTTAATGGACAGGCAAAACTTTAAATGGGATTTGCAGGCAACCTATTCAAAAGTGAACAACGAAATACTGGAGATTAAAGGAGATAAATTAGTGATTCCGGTGTCTGGCGCAGAGCTTGTAAATATGCCGGGTGAGCAGGCAAATAGTTTTTATGGATACATTTATGAAGGTGTTTACGCAACAACGGAAGAAGCACAAAGTGCGGGTCTTGTGAACGACAGGTTAGTGCCATATCAGGCAGGTGATGCCAAATTCTCGGATATCTCAGGTCCATCAGGTACGCCAGACGGTATTATCAACAGCTTTGACAAAACTGTCATCGGCTCTTCAAATCCGGAACATTTTGGAGGTTTAAACAATACTTTTACATACAAACGTTGGGCGCTTAGCGCATTTGTGCAATTTTCAGCAGGGAATGAAGTTTTTAACTTTGTTCGCTCACAAAACGAAAGTATGACCGGTTTGGAAAACCAAAGTACACGCGTACTTGACCGCTGGTCATATTCTGGACAACAAACCGAAGTTCCGCGCGCATTGTACAACGACGTTATTGGGAATTCTGATTTTTCAACACGCTGGATTGAAGATGGTTCGTATATAAGATTGAAAAATGTCTCGGTGAGTTACACAGTTCCTGAAGAATTTCTTGTATTTAAAAATGCTCAGTTTTATTTGTCGGGTACAAACCTTTTCACAGCTACCAAATATCTGGGTTACGATCCTGAATTCGCATTTTCAGGTTCTCACCTTATGCAGGGAATTGATTATGGTTTAACTCCGCAGGTGCGTCAGTTTGTGATTGGAGTAAAGCTTGGTTTATAATGATTTAAATGGTAATTGAAATGAAAAGAATTAATAAATATACACTCGTTTCAGGCTTCTTTATTTCGNNTGTAAAGAATTTCTGAATCCTGACCAGGAAATTAATATCACTGAAGATAAGTTATACGACGATTGGTATGAGTACAGAGCCATTGAAGTTGGTTTATATGGTATTCAGGCTGAGCTGGTTGAACAATTGGTGGTTTTGGGTGAACTCAGGGCTGATTTAATGAAAATCACTGAAAATGCGGATGCCGACCTTGTTGAAGTTTACAATTTCAACATCTCGAAGGAAAATAAATACGCATCGCCAACAAACTTTTTTAAGTTAATAACTGCCAGCAATAATTTTATTGCTGTATTAAAACGCGATCACCCAGAAGTTACAGAACCCAATAGTCCGGTTACAAATTACCACCGACTCTATGGAGAAGCCTTATGTATGCGTGCCTGGGCTTATTTTAATGCAGTTCGCATTTATGGGAAAGTTCCATTTATCCATGAGTCGCTGACAACAATGGAAGAAACAGATAGCTATATCAACTCTTCCGGAACTTATATCGACAGTGTACAAATAACCTACGGAATTGATGGTTATACCAATGATACATTAAAAAATGTACCCATTCAATTGGATAAAAAGTTTTACGACCAGAAACTGGTGATTGATTATTTTACAAATCAGTTAGAGAAAGAAGTGCGGGCTGTTGGGGTAAATCATTATATCGATAACTCAGACCAGACATGGGAAGTAAGTATCTGGAACACATATGCAATGCATACTTTACTAGGACTTATGTACCTTACCGATGGTGACCTGGCAAAGGCAGCAACATATTTCGAAAAAGTGGTTTATATGAATTCTGATAATTATCGTTACCAGATTGATAACAGTTTCGGAAGTTCAAATTGGCGGAATATTTTTAGCAATATCGATATCAGGGAGCATATTTTTACCTTGTGGTTTAATAAATCGTACTTTCAGCAGAACAAGTTTCAGGAGTTATTTGANNTTTCGTATGCCTATTTGCAGAATGGACAAGTTATTCCCTCACAAACGGTAACATCGATGTTATACCTGAAATCAGAGGAAGACTATCGTACTGCATCATTACTTGTTGAAGGTGCAGATACTGCAATCTGGAAATATT
>DPCJ01000110.1 GCA_003516705.1 Prolixibacteraceae bacterium
CGCCAAAAGAAAATCCGTTGGTTTGATCGAGAAACGTGTCGAAGAAAATAAGCAGGTTATCATTATTGCTGAAAATGAAATCAGGACGGAATGATTCCATGATCCGTTTCCCCGGAATTGTATCGTAAAAAATCTGTGCCACATACAATGCTTTATCATCGTAAGTCATCATCATTTCCGATGGCTGCGCAGCAAACCCCGAATCAACCGGCAAAACAAGGCGAAAATCACTTGCTTTTTGTGCTTCCTGCCAGTCTGCCTCATCTATAACACCATCAATTTTAATTTCCGATTCCCTTTTCTTTACAATATAAACATAGTCTTTGTTGTGTGTTTCAACAATCGAATCGTTTTTAGACCCTGAAATGTACTTTGCATCAGCCGTTGAAATGCTGAAAATAAATACAATAATAAGTATCCACGAAAAAGTTCTATTCATGTGGTTTAACCGATTTAGGTGAGCCGCAAATATATTGAAATTGTTGAAAACAAAAACCGAATCGATTCAATTCAACTTGTATCTCTGTGGGCAAGACAAAAAAAAATTCTGCATTACCTTTAATGCAGAATTTCCGTTTACTAAAAATCAATTTCCGTTATAATTCAATCGGGATTCCGTTGTAGAAATCGAGAATTTTTGTGCGGAAAATATACTCATACTTTGCCTGTAAAAGTTGCGACTGTGCCGATGTAAGCTGGTTTTTCTGCAGGTTATAATCAACCGAATTTACCATGCCCACATTGAATTTTTCCTCCACATAACGAAAAGCTTCCTGCATCGATACAACTGCTTTTTCGGTTGAGATGTAACGGTTTAATGCAGCAAGTGCGTTTGTGTATGCCTGTTCAATTTCCTTGCGGAGCGTGTTGCTCGATGTTTGCAAACGATATTGGTAATCCTGAATTTGTATTTCGGCATTTGACACCCCGTTTTTCACCTGGAAACGGTTAAAAACCGGGATTCCCAACGTTACACCAAGCGATGAACGGGCATTGTTTTTCAATTGACTGCCAAACTCAATTTTATCACCATTAATATCGGTGTATTTGTTATTATACAGGTTGTAATAGTTGGCATTGAAAGTAAGGTTGGGGTAATAATTTCCCTTTGCAATTTCAAGGCTTTTTTCAGCACTTTTCACCCTGAGTTGAGCCGCCTGAATTTCGGGGCGTACGTTTAACGCGTTGTTAAACACATCGATTGAATTGGCCATTGAAATACTGGCTTTGATTTCGGGCAGCACCGGTTTTTCGATTTTAAAACTTTCGGCAATGGGTAGCTCAAGGAGTTGGTAAAGGCTGAGATAATACAATTGCAGATTATTTTTATCGTTCACCAATTGCAATTCCTCGCGGGCCAATTGTGCTTCAATTTCGAGCTGAGCACCTTTAGCCAGGCTTCCGGCTTCAACTAATTGCTGCGTGCGCGAGAGTTGTTGTTTGGTTACTTCCATTTGTGCTTCATCAACCAAAACCAGCTCTTCGGCAAACAAAATCTGCAAATACATACCGGCAATATTCAGCATCATATCGTCTTTGGCTTTTTGCATATCTTTCAGCGTGGCCTGCAAATCAAACTCCTGCTTTTCGATTGTATTTGTGAGCTGAAACCCGTTAAAGATAGTTAAGCTGGTACTTGCACCTCCGCTTAAACTCGATGAGTTTACATTTTTGTAAGTATTATCGTAAGTAAGCGAACGGCCAAAACTGTTGTCGTTGCCAATTTGCGCATTTAAATTGGGTAACCGGTTCGATTTTGCCTGGCTCACCTGGTTTTCGTAATACTGTGTATTCAGTTGCTGCTGTTTAATCTGAATGTTGTTTTCGAGTGCATAATCGATACATTTTTGCAGCGACCACACATTTTGTGCAACCGAAGTAAAACCTGCAAACACAAAAACTACTACTGTAGCCAGAATAAGAAGATGCTTCATTGTTTCCTTTTTTTTAATCGTGCTAAAATATATAAAGTAATTGATTGCTCAATTTTTAACCTTTGCTGGCTTTTTCTTCACCCGTTTTTTTAGGGTCGATTTTGTCGCCTTTTACTTTGTCGGTTTTGGTCAAACCTTCGGTAATTTCAATGTTTATACCATCAGATAAACCTGTTTTTACAAAACGCTTTTCAAACTGCTGTTCCACACCTGTCTGAATTTCGACATACGACGAGTCGTTTTCGAATTTCAGCATTCCTTCCGGAATCACCATTACGCTGTCTTTGCGGTCGAGAACGATATTGGCGTTTGCACTGTATCCGGCCCTGATAAACTGGCCTTCTTTCAGTTTTACATCGGCTTTAATTTCAAATTGAATGGCGCCGTTTTCTTCTTTCCCTTTTGGCGAAATGTAGGCAAGAATGGCATCAAACTTTTCCTTGTCGATGGCGCCGATTTCGAGTTCTATCGGCATTCCTTCCTTAATTTTACCAACTTCGGTTTCATCAACCTTTCCTTCAAAAATCATGTCGTGCATATCGGCCACAATCGCAATCGTTGTTCCGTCGTTAAACGTGTTCGACTGAATTACCGAATTACCCGCTTCAACAGGCACATCGAGTACCATTCCGTCGTTGTTCGAACGCACAAGCGTATTGGTAGCAGTTTTGGCCGTTTTTGTTACACCATTTTTAATTAATTCGAGATTATTTTCTGCTGCGGTTATTTCCTCCCTTGCACCATCATAGGCAACCTTGGCAGTTTTAAACTCTGTATAAGAAATTACATTCTTATCAAAAAGCTTTTGCTGGCGCTCAAAATCTACTTTTGCATCCTCGAAATTGATTTTTGCCCTGTTCAGCCGGTTCTCGGCGCTGTTCAGGTTCACCATGTCGGGGATGATTTTAATACGGGCAATTACCTGGCCTTTTGCAATTCTGTCACCGGCCTGCACATAAATTTCGTCGATAATCCCGGAAACCTGTGGTTTGATTTCAATCTCGAATCGTGGCACAACCGAGCCTGTGGCAACGGTTTTCATGATTACATCGCTCACAAACGGCGATTTGGTTTCATACAATTCGGGTTTCTTTTTCGATTTGTTGTACAAAAAGAACAGGGTTCCCCCGAAAACTGCGAGTAATACTACTACTCCAAAAATTCTTAACGCTTTTTTCATGACTTCTATGTTTTTTGTTTCTGTTTAATTTCTGATTGATACTGGATTCTGGATACTTGACACTGGTTCAAATGGTAAATCCGTAAATCGTTAATACTTTCAATCGTTAATCTAAATTCCTTCGTCTCTCAGTGCATCGATGGGTTTTATGCTTACCGCCCTGCGGGCCGGAATTAATCCGGCAATTACTCCTGAAACCACAAGTACCGACAAAGCGCCCACAGCCATCTGAAAACTTACTTCAGGGCGTTTAAAAAATACGTCATCGGGATTCGCCGTACCCGAAGTGAGTGCCATATTTGCCAGTTCCAATAAGCCGATTCCAAGCGAAAGTCCGATGTAACCTGCAATTACAGTGAGGAATACACTTTCGGCAACAATGTGCATAATCACGTTGCCCGGTGTGGCACCAATTGCCCGCTGAATACCAATTTCCTGTGTGCGTTCTTTGATGATTACAAGCATAATGTTGCTTACACCAATCACCCCGGCCAATAATGTTCCGATGCCCACAATCCAGGTGAGGATTTGAATCCCACTGAAAAGTCCCTGGTATTTTACCCATTCAACCTCGATATTGAACGAGCCCACCGCCTGAACATCGTCGGGCGCAACATGATGACGCGCTTTTAAAAGTTCTTTCAAACGGGCTTCAACCTGGCTCACCGGAACTCCGGCGACAGACGTAACTGCAAAAAAATGAACCACATCGCCCATATTATAAGTTTGCTGCATGGTTGAAAACGGAATCATTATCGATTCGGTTTTGCGGTTGCCGTTAAAATTCATGCGGGTTTCAGGGTGAACCACACCCACCACCTGAAAATAAACGCCGTTGATTTTCAGGTATTCGCCAATCGGGTCTTCTTCTTTTTCGAACATCACTTCGGCAACACGTTCGCCAATGATGCAAACCTTGCGTTTGTGCAGAATGTCGATTTCATTTATCAGGCGGCCTTTGATGGGTGTCCACGGGTCGATTTTATAAAAATCGGGATAATCACCTGTAATATTAAATGCGCCTGTTTTTTTACCCCTTATTGTGTTATCGCCGCTATTGGTTTCGGGCCCGAAAAGTTTGGGCGACAAATACTGAATGTCTTTCACATTTTCGCGAATGTATTCAATGTCTTTGTTTTTATAATTCCAGCGTCTGCCCCGCTGAAACCCTTCGTATGGTTTACTTGTGGGTTCGGTCCAGAAAAAAGCCGAATTGGTTGCGAAGGCTTTCAGCCCGTCCATCACTCCGTTTTCGAGTGCGCGTCCGGCACCCGACATTACAATAAGCATAAATATTCCCCAAAACACGCCAAAAGCGGTCATAAAACTACGCAGCCGGTTCTTTTTCAGGGCGCTCAGTATTTCTTTCCAAAGGTCCAAGTCAAACATCTCAGTTTCGAGTTTAAAGTTTAAAGTTCGAATTGAAAAAGGATATTATCTCTGATATTCAAAAACTTGACAAATACTATAATATCAGTTTTTTCTCTTTTCAATTTCTAATTTTGCATTTTCAATTTTTAATTATTCGTCCCTCAACGCCTCAATGGGTTTAATACTTGCTGCCCGTTTTGCCGGAATGTAACCGGCGATTGTGCCAGCAATTACTAGTAAGACTGTTGACATCACTGCCACATTCAAATCAACTGTAGGGTTGCGGAATATGGTTTCGCCGTTTCCCCCGTTAGTGGCAGCCGAAGCAGCATATTGTTGCTCAACAATAAAGTTGATTCCTTCCATTAAACCGGTACCAAGCACAAGCCCGATGTAACCGGCCACGGTGGTTATCAATATCGATTCAAGCAAAATCAACCCGATAACAGAAGCCGGACTGGCGCCAATTGCCTTGCGGATTCCAATTTCCTTGGTACGTTCTTTTACCACAATCAGCATAATATTACTTACACCAACCACGCCTGCAATTAAAGTTCCTGTTCCGATAATCCAGATAAAAATTTTGATGGCCTGGAAAATCTTCATGGTTTGCATCACATCTTCCAGTTTGTTGTATGAACCTAACGCCGATTCGTCAGTAGCATCGAATTTGTGTTTTTGCGCTACCTGCTCACGCACAGCCTTTTCTATTACCTGGCTTTCTTCGATAGTTTTTGCATCAACAGTTACAGCAAAATTATGTAACCGATTCGAGCCGTTAAAAACACGTTGCCCGGTGGTAACCGGAATATACGCATTGCGGTGACGGGTGCCACCGCCCTCTTTGCAAATCCCAACCACCTTAAACGGAATATTGTTTACACGGATATATTCCCCAATCGCATTTTTCCCTTTAAAAAGGGCATCATAAATATCCTTTCCAAGAACAACCGATTTTCGTGCTTCGCGAATATCAATTTCATTTACAAACCGGCCTTCCACAATGTCAATCGATTCAACCTCCTGCAAATCGGGGTGACAGGTTATTGCTGTGTAACTGCCGTATTCGCTTCCGTACGAAAACATATTTCCACTGATAAAGTAACGGCCCGAAGTTTTATCAATTCCCGGAATATCTTTAATGATGTCATAGTCATCGTTGGTTAGTTTTATTTCCCTTCCCTCTTTCATTCCCTGGTACGGAATGCTTGTTTTTCCACTCCAAAGCCACATGGCGTTAATGGCATTGCGGGTAAAATTTTCTGAAACACCATTGCTGAGACCATTGCCCGAACCAAGCAGAATCATAAGCATAAAAATCCCCCAGGCTACGCTGAACCCGGTAAGAAAGGTCCTCATCTTGTTTTTTTTGATGGTGGCCAGAATCTCCTGCCATTTATCGATATCGAACATGTTAGATTTTGTTTTCTGATGAATTGTTTTTGACTGTTGCAGGAACAAGGCATGCCTTGTCTCTACAACGTATTTTAAGGTATTTTATGCAATTTCAAGTTCACGCTTGTACTGGTGCTTCCAGTCTTTCAGCTCGCCATTTTCGAGTATTTCGGCAATTTTTCCATCGTGCAGCCTGATAATTTTTTGTGTCATGGCAGCAATGTCATGCTCATGCGTTACAATAATCAGTGTAATCCCTTCTTTGTTGATGTCCTGCAAAATATCCATCACTTCGAATGAAGTTGCCGAATCAAGAGCGCCGGTGGGTTCGTCGGCAAAAATGATTTTTGGTTTCGAAATCAGCGACCGGGCAATGGCAACACGCTGTTTTTGTCCGCCCGACATTTCGCTTGGCAGGTGATTTGCCCAGGGCAGCAAACCCATTTTATCGAGGTATTCAAGCGCAATCTTATTTCGTTTTTTACGGTTAACTCCCTGGTAATACAGCGGCAGAGCCACATTTTCCATGGCATTTTTAAACGAAATCAAATTAAACGACTGAAATACAAACCCCAGCATTTCGTTACGAAGCTGTGCTGCCTGTTTTTCCGACATGTTTTTGATGAGTTTCCCATTCAGATGGTAAGCACCCTCGTCGTAATTATCTAAAATTCCGAGGATATTCAAAAGGGTCGATTTCCCTGAACCCGATGAACCCATGATGGAAACAAATTCGCCCTGACCAATGTGTAGGTCAATCCCTTTCAGAACGTGCAACTTGCTGCTGCCCATGGCGTAAGATTTGTGAACATTGCTTAAACTAATCATGACTTTACAATTTGTTTTTTGGCTGTTTTCTGTTTTCGCTGTTAAAATTCTGTTTTTATAATTTCACCTCCACAATTTTTTCGATAAACGGTCGAAAAACGGGTGTGAAAGTGTTTTTTCGCCAGTTGTTTCGTTTTCTGTTTATTCTGTTTTTTTCTGAACCGACAAAAAATTGACGCACAACTTTAATTTAAGTTACAGTCTGAATTTGAATTACGGTTTGTTTTTATCTGGCCAGCGACATTATTTTCCTCTTTTTTAATGGTTTCTGTTTCCTTACTTTTGCAATAAAATCTGAAACATGGGATTTAAAACCATTTCGTTAAAACTACCAACTGATTTCACCACCGAAATGCTGCAGAACCGCATTTCGAGGGAGCTTCGGCTTAAACAATTTTCGTTTCATATCGAAAATAAAAGCCTCGACGCCCGCAACAAAGCCAATATTCACTGGCTGACTCAGGTTGTTGTTCAATCTGCAGAAATCAAAGGTGGAGATGAAATAAAAACTGAAAAACTTGTCATTCCTTATAAAAACCGAAAAGAGAATGTGGGAGTGGTTGGCAGCGGTCCTGCCGGATTTTTTGCCGCTTTTGTTTTGCAAAAAGCCGGTTTTAATGTCACACTGATTGAACGCGGTTCGCAGGTGGACAAACGTGGAAAATCGATTTTGAATTTCGAACGCACCGGTAATTTCGATGCACAAAACAATTATGCTTTTGGCGAAGGTGGTGCCGGCACTTTTTCTGATGGCAAACTTACTTCACGCTCAAAACACATTTCGCTCGAAAAAGAGTTTATTCTGAGAAGTTATGTTGAAGCGGGTGCTCCCGCAGAAATTGAATACATGGCACATCCGCATTTGGGTACCGACAACCTCCGGAAAATTGTGGCCAGCCTGCGCACCCAATTCGAAAATCTGGGTGGGAAAATGCTTTTCGAAACCCTGCTTACCGATATTGTGGTTAAAAATTCAAAAGTAACTGAGGTGGTCACGTCCGCCGGAAATATTCCTGTTGATGTGCTTTTTATTGCACCTGGCCACTCAGCTTACGAAACGTACGAAATGCTGATTCGCAGTGGTGTTCCGTTCCGAACAAAGAATTTTGCCATTGGCAGCCGCATGGAACACCGGCAGGAAACTATCAATGTGGCGCAATGGGGCCGGCCCGAATTGCCGGGTGTAAAAGCTGCTGAATACCGTGTTACCTCGCCCGCCGATGGCAAACATCAGGTTTTTTCGTTTTGCATGTGCCCGGGTGGTATTGTTGTTCCGGCCGCTGCGTATGCCGAAACCAACATTGTAAACGGAATGAGCTTTTACAGTCGTGGTGGCAAATTTGCCAACGCCGCCTGTGTGGCCGGTATTCATCCCGATGAGCTTGCAGGCAAAACTGTTTCGGCTTTGGATGCACTTGCCAACCTGCGCAAGATTGAAGAACAGTTTTACCAGTTCACGCAAAGTTACTGTGCGCCTTCCTGCTCTATTTCATCGTTTTTAAAAATGAAAAATTCCGGCGAAAGACTGCAGGGAAGTTTTCCGTTAGGACTCACTTCCGCTCCGCTTTGGGAGTTATTGCCTAAGCCAGTGGTAAGTTCGATGCAGGCAGGATTATTGGATTTTAACCGCAAAATGCGTGGATTTGAAACCGGAAACCTGATTGGATTCGAAAGCAAAACTTCGTCGCCGGTGCAGGTGGTACGTGAACCAAACGGAAAAGTGGAAGGATTTGGAAACCTTTATATTATTGGCGAAGGCAGCGGTTATGCCGGTGGTATAATTTCGAGTGCTGCGGATGGAGTTAAGGCGGCATTAGGATTAGCCAGCAAATAAAAAATACTGAAAGATAAAAAGGGCAAGAAGCTGGTCAATTCATTACATACGGCAAGGTTAACAAAATCCAATTTTTTACACCTCTATTTAGAACAATTCCACAGTTACTTGTTTTAATTGTACATTTGCAGTCTTTTAAAAAATTTTATTGAACCATGACAACGAAAAATATTCCCTTTTCGAAAGAACAACTTGAGAAAATAATTGAGAACTACCCAACTCCATTTCATATTTACGACGAAAAAGCAATGCGTGAAAATGCCCGTCGTTTTGTAAAAGCCTTTTCCTGGAACAAGGGATTTAAGGAATTTTATGCGATAAAAGCTGCTCCAAATCCCTACCTGATGAAAATTCTGAGGGAAGAGGGTTTTGGTATCGACTGCAGCTCGGTTACCGAACTCGAAATTGCCAAGCGGGTTGGCATGAGCGGAGATGAAATAATGCTTACTTCGAACGACACACCAGCCAACGAATTTCAGATGGCCACAGATTTGGGTGCCATTATAAATCTCGACGATATTTCGCACATTGAATACCTTGAAAGGAATGTGGGTTTGCCCGAAACCATTTGTTTGCGTTACAATCCCGGCGACCTGAAACAGGGCAACCTGATTATTGGTCACCCCGAGGAAGCCAAATACGGTTTTACGCACGAGCAAATGATTGAAGGTTATGCGATGCTGAAAGGAAAAGGGGTGAAACGGTTTGGCGTTCACACCATGGTGGCATCCAACGAACTGGATCCCGATTATTTTATCGAAACCGCTGAAATTCTGTTCAAACTGATTATTGAGGTTTATGAAAAAACCGGAATCAAAATTGAATTTGCCAACTTAGGCGGGGGAATTGGAATTCCGTACAAACCTGAGCAAAAAGCTGTTGACCTTGAATATGTGAGCGCCGGAATCAGAAAACTGTACGACGAAATGATTGTTGCCAACGGTTTGGCTCCTTTAAAAATTTATTTTGAATCGGGACGCATGATAACCGGGCCTTACGGATATTTGGTAACCACGGTACGCCACATCAAAAATACATTCAAAAAGTTCGCCGGTCTCGATGCGAGCATGGCCAACCTGATGCGCCCTGCACTTTACGGCGCTTATCACCATATTACAGTTGTTGGCAAGGAAAACCAGCCACACGATGTGATGTACGATGTAACAGGCTCACTTTGTGAGAATAACGACAAATTCGCCATCGACCGCATGTTGCCCGAACTGGAACCAGGCGATATTGTGGTAATTCACGATACCGGCGCACATGGACATTCGATGGGATTTAACTACAATGGCAAACCACGGTCGGCCGAATTACTTTTGCGCGAAAATGGCGAAGTAGCCCAAATCCGCCGTGCTGAAACCATTGAAGACCTGTTTATAACACTTGATTTCGATGGACTTGGAAATTTTCCGGTTTAAGTAGAGAAAATCAAAATATTGAAAGAGGCCGGCTGTAAACCGGCCTTTTTTGTATTTTTGCTTAATGACTAAGAAAAATAAAATATTACAAAATATTAAACTGCGATTGAAATCGGAATTTAACGAACGGATTGAAGATGTTGTTCTGTTTGGTTCGCAGGCAAAAAACACCTCAAATAAAAATTCCGATTTTGATATTCTAATTGTTACAAGCGACCCGTTTACCTGGCAGGAACGTGGAAAAATTCGTGACCTGTGTTACGAAATCTCTCTCGAATTTGATATTTTAATCGATTCAAAAATTATTTCCCGACCAGAAATAGAAACAAAGTTCTGGGGGAAACATCCTTTAATAACTGATGCTCTCCTTGATGGAATCTATGCAAGCTAATCAAGCCGAACTTATAAATTACCGAATTGAGCAGGCAAAAGCAGCCATTTCGGATGTAACGATTTTAATCGAGAAGAATCTTTTAACTTTAGCTATAAACCGAATTTATTACGGTATGTTTTATATGCTGCTTGCGCTGGCTTTAAAAAGAGGATTTAAAACGTCAAAACATAATCAACTGATTGGCTGGTTCAACAAGGAATATATCAAAACAGGAATAATCGATACTAAATTTGGGAAAATTGTAAATAAGGGATTTGAAGATAGAACAGATGGTGATTATGGTATTTTTGTGCAGTTCGAAAAAGAGGAAGTTTTGCTGAAATTATCGGATATGAAGGAATTCATATCGGAGATTGAAGCAAATATTAATAGAGACATTTGAATCTTCATACCACCATGAGAATAGGATTTGATGCAAAACGTGCTTTTCTGAATGCTTCCGGTCTGGGAAATTACAGCCGGAATACAATCAATGCTTTACAACATTACGCACCTGAGAATCAAATTGTTTTGTACACCCCCGAAATCAGGGAAAATCTGTTTGACAACTACAGGAAGTTTGAAGTGCATTCGCCCGATACCCGGTTATTCAGACTTTTCAAACCGCTTTGGAGAAGTTATGCTGCGGGGCATTTAAAAAAACAAAATATTAAACTGTACCATGGACTGAGCAATGAACTTCCGCATGGTATTCACAAAATCAATATTCCTTCGATAGTCACAATCCACGACCTGATTTTCTTGCGTTATCCTGAATTTTACAAACTCATCGATCGCAAAATTTACTTCCGGAAAGTAAAATATGCCTGCGAAACAGCCAATAAAATCATTGCCATCAGCGAACAAACCAGGGATGATATTATTCGCTTTTTTCAGGTAAATCCAGATAAAATTGAAGTGGTTTATCAATCAGTTTCACCAATTTTTTACGAAAAACAGGAAACCGAAAAACTCAGCCTGAAATACAAGCTTCCCAGACGTTTTATCCTTTCGGTTGGCTCACTTGAACCCAGAAAAAACCAATTAGCCTTATTAAAAGCGGTTAAGTCGGAAAAGCTGGATATCCCGGTGATTTTTGTTGGAAAACACACTTCGTATTTCAACAAAATGAAACAGTTTATCGATGTAAACGGGTTGGAAAAACAGATATTCTTTCTGCCACATATTGATGATGCCGAACTAGCCGGACTATATCAAATGGCAAAGCTTTCAGTTTACATTTCTTTTTTCGAAGGGTTTGGTCTGCCGGTGATTGAGGCGATGGCCAGTAGCTGCCCTGTTATTACATCAAATGTTTCGTGTTTGCCCGAAACTGCCGGAGATGCAGCGTTGCTCTGTTCTCCGGGCGATTATTCCGGACTTGGTAAAAATATCAGGCTGGTTCTTGAAAACGAAGAACAACGAAATAATATGATTTTTAAAGGCAATGAACGTGCAGCAAAATTTCACCCACAACTTTTTGCTGAAAAAATGATTGATTTGTACTCATCTGTTTTAAAAAGAAGTGATGATTGACGACATAAAAAAAGCGCTTGAAGTGCTGAAAAACGGCGGAGTTATTCTCTACCCCACGGACACCATTTGGGGAATTGGCTGCGATGCCACCAACGAAGCTGCTGTGCAACGCATTTATCAGATAAAAAAACGTGCCGACAGTAAAAGTATGCTGGTTTTAATGGAAAACCCTGCCCTGCTCGACCGTTATGTAGCTGAAGTTCCGGAAATTGCGTGGGATTTGGTTGAGGTGGCAACAACGCCGTTAACCGTAATCTACCCCGGTGCGAAAAATCTTGCGAAAAATTTGGTTGCCGAAGACGGCAGCGTTGGTATCCGATTTACGAAAGAAGCTTTTACCATCCAGTTACTTCAGCGTTTCCGCCGCCCTATAGTTTCCACCTCAGCCAACGTCAGTGGTGAAAAGTCACCGGCTGTTTTTGCAGAAATCTCTGAAGAAATAAAAAATCAGGTGGATTACATGGTTGAATACAGGCAGGATGATAACACTCCGGCGCAACCTTCTTCAATCATCAAACTTGGAGCGGGCGGACAAATTGAAATTATCAGAAAATAAAAAGGCCGCCCGCTTTTCAGCGGACAGCCTCTATTTGAAAAATATTCCCGATTATTTAGTTTTTAATAAATCGCGTATTTCTGTAAGCAAAACTTCTTCTTTTGTTGGGGCCGGTGGTGCGGGAGGTGCAACAGGAGCTTCTGCCTCTTTCTTCTTCAAACTGTTCATGGCTTTTATCATCATGAAAATAGCCATTGCAATAATCAGAAAATCAACTGTTACCTGAATGAAGTTTCCATAATTAATAGAAACAGCTGCTGTTGTAACCGCACCGGCAGCATCTAATACAGGTTCTTTCAGAATTATTTTCAAATCGGTAAATGATACTCCTCCCATAAGCAAGCCTATCGGTGGCATAATTACATCGGCAACAACCGAACTGATAATTTTTCCAAAAGCACCTCCAATAATGATACCTACCGCCATGTCGACAACGTTTCCACGCATGGCAAATTCCTTAAATTCTTTTAACATGCTCATAATTTCAATTTTTTTAGGTGATTCTTTTTCGCTGAAATTTATATAAATTATTTGAATGACTCAACACACGAAAAAATATTCCATTCAAAGAAAGGTTATCCAAAAAACTGAGTTCTTTTCAATCAGGAACAATGCCAGGAGGAAGAAACAGACATATTGAAATGTCAGGAGAAGTTATTCCATAAAAAAACTGCGAAAGTTATTGGAATAAACAAAGACATTCTTTTATTTTAAAAACCAATTACAGAACAAATTTTTCCATAAATTACATTAACAAATTAAACTGACTGGTGCTAAAGGGAAACAATAGTCTTTTGCGATTATTTCAAAAGAATGATCTAAACTTCGAGAAATTATTCATAACCCAGCGCGACGATTTGGTAAAATTCGCCACTCGTTTTGTGTTTGAACCGGCGGTTGCCGAAGATATTGTACAGGGAGTTTTTGTTTATCTTTTGGAAAACGCTGAAAAAATTGATTTTAAAAAATCTGTCGAAACCTACTTGTTTGGTGCAGTAAAAAATGCCTGTTTAAATCATTTACGTGATTTAAAGATAAAGGACAAACATCAGTTGTTATATATTGAAGCTATTTTAAAATTATCGGAAGAAAACATCAGTTTTGAAGAAGAAATAATCAACGAAATTGCTGCAATAATTAAAACACTTCCTCCCCGAATGTATGAAATCATATACAGAAAGTATTTTCTGGAAATGTCGGTTAAAGAAATTGCAAACGATTTATCAATCAGTGAAAATACTGTTAAGGTTCAACTTTTTAAAGGAAGGGATGCAATCCGGCAATTATTAAATTCGGTGTCCAACTAAAAAAAAATCACTTTTTTTCTATTTCCAGGTAAACCTTTTCCCCCTTCATGTTCCTTACTATTACTTAAGATTAAGAAATGAAAGATTTTATTGATTACAGTATTATCTGGAAGTTCATTCATTCAAATCTTGATGAAGAAGAGAAAAATGAACTGGATCGTTGGCTTGAGGCAGATACCGGGCACAGAGCTTACTTTGAAAAAGCAGTTCAGGACGCTAAAAACAAAACAATAATCGAATCAACATCTGTCAACAAAAATCCTAAAACTGTTCAGACCTTTATTTCTGTAAAAAAATCATTCAGGCAAAAAACAATTTACCTTGGTAAGGTTGCAGCATTAGTTTTGCTGATTGTGAGTGCAGGTTACGGAGTCTTTATTTTGAATAAAAACCCGGAAAAAGAACTCAATTTATCAGAAATCAGTTTTGACCCGGGGATACAGAAAGCTACTCTTGTACTGAACAATGGAGAACAATTGGACCTTGAAGCAGGAAAAGATACTTTGTTACTCCAGAAAGAGACCGAAATCAGGAACTCCGGTTCAAAACTTCAGTATCAGACATTATCAAAAAACAAACAGTTTCCTGACGAAGAGGCGATTCAATACAATACATTGCTTGTACCAAGAGGTGGTGAATATACCCTGGTTCTTTCAGACGAAACAAAGGTTCATCTCAATTCTGAATCGATTCTGAAATTTCCTGTTAATTTCACTGGCGATGTAAGGGAAGTACATTTAAAAGGAGAAGCCTATTTTGAAGTAAAAACCGATCCCTCCCGCCCGTTTATTGTGAACACAGGTTCCGTGATTACAAAAGTTTTTGGGACCAGTTTTAACGTCAACTCATATCCTGAAAAAGATTTGATTACAACTACCCTTGTGGAGGGAAACGTAACCATATCAAAAGTTGGTGCAAATGCTGCCGAAGTTCAACTTTTACCCGGAGAACAGGGCAATTTCTCAAAAACCGGGGAAACAATCCAAAAAACAAAAGTCGATATCAGTGAATATACAGCATGGAAGGACGGACGCTTTGTTTTCAGAGATAAAACATTACAGGAAATTACTGACATTCTGGGGCGCTGGTATGATG